>NZ_JBEHGF010000005.1:0-113162 GCF_040225725.1 Corynebacterium sp. KPL4015
GACATGGTGGTAGATTACCTTTCTTCCCAGCTCGACTGGGCTGGATATCAGGTGTCCACCACATGGGGGTCAGGTCCACATGAGGAATCGGCTGCAGGTGGGTACAACCCGCAGGCAGGTGCTCAACCAAATTATGGTCAAGCCCCGCAGAGCACAGAGGCCCCTCAAAGCTATGGGCGAGCAGCTGGACAGAACAAGCGTGGATTCGGGGCAGCGATAAAGAGCCTGGGTGGCAAAAATGGCCTCTTAGGGGGGATTTGGGAATTTGAATTTAAAGATTTCATAACCCTGACCCATGTGAAGGCGATCTACATGGTCGCTATGGTGATATGCGGAATTTGCTGGGCTCTCAATGTTCTTGGGGCGTTTAGCCTAGGAACTATCGTCGGTATAAATGGAATTTCGGACGGCGAATTTGGTTATGTTCTCCTCAGCTTTATCGGATTTATCGTCTTGGTCCTACTAGCTACCGTGCTCTTCTATATTAAAATGGTGGTTATAAGGCTCATCTTGGAAGCTTTGGTGGCAAACGTCCGCACAGCGCAAAACACCGGAGACTTATTGGATAAGCAGTCTTTGGACAAAAAATAGGCGCTAAGGATTGTGCCTGAAACTCCTATCAATAAGGACCCCGCGGCAATCCGCGGGGTCCTTATTATGTGGCGTGCAAAGACGAATGGAATACGGCAAATCCTATGGCCTAGGCATAAGAACTGAGCACGAACGTCAAATGCTTGTACAAGAAATCATTGGATAGGTCAATATCGCCTGAGACAGGTTCCGCCGAGTCACCATCAACCTGAAGGCGCACTGTGTGATGCGCGGTGATCCCGGCGGACGTAGTAATCGAGCGCTCTGTCCACGTGAAGGCGGCCGCATCGTCGGAGACGCGGCTGACCTTGGAACCTGGATCGAATTTGGTGGCTTCGTCGGTGGGCTTTTCGGTCGCCGTGTGGTTGTGTCCCGAGACTTCAGGGGTGTTGGGAAAATTCGGGTCTGGTCGATACTGGTGGGGCTACTGGTCATCCGCGTCACACGCTGCCAGCCTAAGTGGCAGCGCCGCAACGAGGAGCGTTAGCAGTGCAACGGCAGTGCTAACTAGCCTTTAGTATTTTTACTGGTTCTAGTCGAGCAGCTGGGCGACGCTATCGGGGTCGGCATCGGAAAGCATCTGGCGGATGCGGTCGTATTCATCATCCTCACCGATGGCCTTGGCGGCGCGGCCGAGGGCCGCAATGGCGCGTAGGACACCTTGGTTGGGTTCGTGGGAGAAGGGGACTGGCCCCCATCCCTTCCAGCCATTGCCGCGCAGGCGGTCCAAGCTGCGGTGGTAGCCGGTGCGGGCGTAGGCATAAGCGGTGATGTACTCGTTGGGATCCGCACCCTCTAGCTTGTCGAGCTCCTGCTCCGCGAGCATGGCCCACAGCAACGGGGAATCCGGGTGGTCTACGATGCCGGTGGCAGGTGCGGCCGCGTCCTTGGTGCCGGGATCGGCGGGCAACTTTATAGGTTCTGGGGCAAGCATGTCTTTCATTTCCATAAGACACACTCTAGCGATGCTCGTGCGGGCCTACCAGAAATCAGAAACGTTAAGCCCAAAAGAGTAGAGCGCGCGGCGCACCACCGGCAGGGACAGCCCGATGACAGAAGAAGGATCGCCGTCGATGCTATCGATAAACCAGCCGCCCATGGCCTCCAAGGTAAACGCGCCCGCGCACTCCAAGGGCTCGCCACTGCGGGCATAGGCCTCGATATCGGTGGCAGAAGCCTCCGCGAACCGGATGGTCGTGGTGGAGGTTTCCACGTGGCGCTGCGTGCCAAAAATCAGGCAATGGCCGGTAAACAGTTGCGCGGTGCGGCCTGCCTGTTGGTTCCAGCGCTCGATGGTGGCGTCGATGGTGTGCGGTTTGCCCTGCAAGTGGCCATCCAATAGCAGCATGGAATCGCCGCCGATAACTGGCTCGTCGGGGTACTGGGTAGCTACCTTCTCGGCCTTGGCGGTGGCAAGCTTTGCCACGGTATCGGCAGGCGAGTGCCCCGCCAATTGGGCTTCCAAGGCGCGCTCGTCAATATCGGCGGGCTTGAGCACCGGTTCCACGCCGGCCCCGCGCAGGATGGAGGCGCGCGAGGGGGACTGTGAGGCCAAAATGAGGCGCATTAGTAATACCGCACGGTGTGGAAGGCGGAAGGATTAAAGACGCGCTGCGCGCCGTAGTGGTCGAAACGCTCACCGGGCCTGCCCCAGTGGTTGCGATCCCCAAAGGCGCCGGAATGGTCCTTTTGCATCTGCTTGAGCACTGTCGATAGCGCGGCGCGCTCTTCTTCCGTGGGGTTTCCCTTCAGGACTTTGATTTCGGGTTCAGACATCTTTTCCTAAACAGTTCCGTGCTTCTTGGGTACCTGGGCCACGACCTTGCGCTCTAGCAGGCGCAGGCCTTCAACCAGGTAGTGGCGTGTAGCGGAAGGCTCGATGACATTATCGGCCAGGCCGCGCTCGGCGGCGGCGTAGGGGTGCAAGAAGAGCTCGTCCATTTCTTCCTGCTTGTCCGCATCGCCGTAGATGGCCAGCGAGGTCTGGGCCGCCTCGGCGACGGCGATTTCCGCGGTCGGCCAGGCATAGACCAAATCCGCGCCCAGATCCTTGGACCCCATAAACGCGTAGGCCGGGCCAATGGCCTTGCGGGTTACCACCGTAAGCTGGCCGACGCTCGCTTCCGCCTGCGCATACGCAAACCCCGCCGCCCGACGCAGAAGACCGGCCCTTTCTTCCTCCGGCGTGGAAACGAAACCGGGCGAGTCCACGAACTCGATGATCGGCGTATTGAAGGCATCGCACAGGCGCACAAAACGCGCCGCTTTTTCCACCGCGGCTGAATCCAGCGCGCCATTGAGGGACAGCGGTTGGTTGGCAACGATGCCCACAGCGCGGCCATCCACGAAGGCAAAGCCCGTGATGATATTGGGCGCGGCCTCTGCCGAAAGCTCAAAGAAGGAGCCCTTATCGACGACCGCGTTGACCACCTCGCGCATGTCATAGGCATCCGCTGCTGAATCCGGGATGACGGAATCCAGATTAAACTCGGCGACCTCGCGCGTATCGATGCGCGTTGCCTCGGCGCGGTTATTAGCCGGCAGGTAAGCCAGTACGTCGCGGACCAAGGCGAGGGCTGCTTGCTCGCTTGGGGCGCTGAGCTGCGCGGTGCCCGATTGCGCGTGGACTGCGGCACCGCCAAAGGTGTCCGGTTCCGCTTGGGCCACGTCGCTGGCTGCCTGGTGCAGGCTGGTGCCGTGGGTGACAATGAGGACATCGGCAAGCGTGGGCGCAAATGCCGCAATGCCGCTGGTATCCCCGGCCACCACGGAGATCTGCGGGATAAGACCGGAGGCCTCGGTCGCGCGGGCGAGGATGCGGGCGTAGCCAGCCAGCGTGACGATGCCCTCTTGTACGCGCGGGCCGGTAGAATCATAGATGCCGACGATGGGCACGCCGGTTTTCAGCGCAAGGTCATAGACCTTGGTGAGCTTTTCCGCATAAACCTCACCCATCGTGCCGTCAAAGACGGTGGCATCCTGGCTGAAGATGCACACGCGACGCCCATCAATCGTGCCGTAACCGGTCACGATGCCATCGGTGTACGGGCGATCGTGCTCGCGGCCAAAGTCGGTGGAGCGGTGGCGGGCTAGTGCATCGGTTTCTACAAAGGAACCCTCATCGAGCAGCTGATTCACGCGAGTGCGGGCGGCTGGCTCGCCTTCCCCCAACGGCGCGCGGGACTCGGCGAGCTTGTTGTCCAGGTCCTCAATCTTGCCAGCGGTGGTCTTCAGGTCAGTCATAGGCGCTGAGTTTACTAGTGGAAGGCCAAAGATGCGGAAATCGTGCGGTTTGGGCATCGTCACAGTGTCGGTGGCGGCGCGCTATCGGTGCGGCATTAGCGCGACCGGAGTATCTGCCAGGCATTAGGAAATATTAGCTCCCCTTTATGGGGGGTAAGGGTGAAATGTGTTGTGCAGCGTTCGTTACCGGTAAGGGGCGTTTTCCCACCGTAACGACGATAAATGCCATAAAGAGAGATAGCTGTAACTGTTGAGGAGCTATAACGAAGAGCTTAATATCAGCTGTGTCTTCATGAATTTTTCTCGTATCCTTAAACAACCACAAGGACGGTCTTCTGGTGATTTCAAAGGGACTGCGACTTGTCGCGCCGCTTGCCATCGCGATACTTCTCGCGCCCGCGGCACATGCGCGCGATATTCCCCCGATGCCACAGGCATATCCCATTACCAACCTCTATAAAAGCTGCAGCGCCGCCGGAGATAACACCGAACGCGAATGGCGGTTTGCTGAAACAGGACGTCGCTACATGAGCGACGGAACCTTGCAATTCAAAAACACCACTGACCAGGAGGTGCCGTACACCGCAGAGGTAGAAACCGGCACCAATCACGAAATTGATGCCAACTCCAAGGCCAAGTTGCCCTCTGGTTGGGACACCACCGCCAAATCCGATATTGGCCTAAAAATGGCCAATGGCTGGCGAGATAAAGAAACCTTCGGGCCCGTCAAACTCAAGCCGGGTGAATCCTTCCGCGTGGAATACGGCGTGGTGGAAAAGGACTTTATTTCCATGTTCGTCGGCTGCAATGATGACCGCCTCGAAAACATTCCCGGCGCCAACGTCATCCGCGGTAAAGGCCCAGCAGAGCGCTATGCCTTTGCCTATATCATCAAGGCCGATGGATCCGTATCGGACCTGGCAATGGAAATTCCGTCTCGATCCGGCAGCACTAATTCTAAGCCCATCGAAGGTAGCTACACTGCGGTTTCCGGCCCCAGCTTGGAAAAGATTGCTGATCCGAACAAAGACGAGATCATGCAACCAGCCGCTGAACCCCAACGCGATCCTGCTTGGCCCAAGGAAGGCGAAAAGTGCGAAGCCAACGATAACTCCTGGTATCCGCTGGATATCACCGCGGTGAAGCCAACCTTCCGCAAGCCCGGTTATTCCACCGACTTCCTCAACTGGTCTCAGGGCGACTATGAATTTGCTCCGGTAACGGACTTCGTGGTTGGTGCCCAGCACGATCCATATACCAATTGGCGAGGCAATAGGGGCGATATCCCTCAGGGGTGGCTCGAGTCCGTGGGCGCCATCAAGCGTGCCTACATGCCGGTCGGTACTGAACTCAAACATGTAAACCTTGCACCCGGAGAGCGCGTTCGCGTGGAGTACGGCACCACCATGACCCGTATCAACTATCGCGAAGTGCACTGCGGAAAATCCGGCAAGTACGACCTCACCTCGAACTATAAACAGACCACCGCCCCGAGCGGTTTCTGGGCCGAAGCCACAATCACTTCCAAAGACGGCAGTACCCGCACCGTAGACGTCACCCCTGACGAATACCGCGATCTGCCCGTACCCACCCAAACCATCTACTAACTACCTGCTAGGAGTACATCTCATGCGCATTTCCAAGATTGCGTCCACCACCGCGGCTTTAGCCGTTGCCGCCGGCGTATTCGCTGCCCCAGCCGCCAATGCATTGCCGCAGCGCGACCTGGGCCCTGCAAACCCCACTACGATTGGTGAACGTTGCGCCAATCCTGGCGATACCGGCCAGACCATTGATATTAAGCGCACCTATTTCGACGGTTCCGCCGGCACCTGGACCGTTTCCAACTACAACGACGAGCCGCTTCCCGTAACCCGCTCCATCAAAGAAACCAAGTCCAAGACCTGGAACGTTTCTGCTGGTGTGGACTTCAAGCTGTTGGATCTGATTCACTTCACCTTCTCCTCCAGCTACACCTCTAGCCAGACCTACGAGGTAGGCGAGCAGGTGGGCCCATACGATATCGCCCCGGGTAAGACTGCCGTGCTGAAGGCTGGTTGGGTAGTCTCTGACTTCGAGGGTCAAAAGACCGTGTGCGGTTCCGACCACACCTGGCAAGCCAATGGCGGTAAATTTACCGCAACTCTGCCCAAGGAACGCCACGTCGCAGTCTCCACCCGTGATAACAACGATTGGGGTTAAACCGTGAAGGTGAAGTCCATCGCTAGTGCAATCGCAGCGCTGAGCTTGGTGGCCGTTCCCGTAGCCCATGCCTCTGACTTCGGCGGAGACTTTGAACTGCCCCAGCGCTGGAACGATGACTTTAAGCCCGGCACGCATTGCGCAACGCCGGGGGAGAACTCAACCTATGTCACCGCGAAGCGCCGCTGGTTCAAGCAAACCGATGCCGCAAGCGTGGCAAACCACAATGCTGAGCCGGTGCCGGTCAAACACACCGTATCCAAAGCGCGGACGGAAACCGTTGAGGTTTCCGGCTCCGTGCAGGGAGAGGGAGATTTGGCCAAGATCCTGACTAAGACCTACGGATTCAACTATGTAAGCGAACAACACTGGAAGATTAACCAGGTAGTTGGGCCATACACCTTGCCTGCAAATTCCCAAGGCAAGTTGGTGTGGGGCTTTACCATGCTGGATACCGATGGCCAGGATGTGCGCTGCAACCGAGATCAAGTATGGGAAACGGTAGGAAAACCATATTCGGCCACTGTCCCTGAAGCTCGCTATTCCGAGCTGCGCTTAGAAGACGCTCCGGACTGGAGTTAGTTCATCAGAAAATGAGCCCAGCCGCACCCTGTGAATGGGGTGTGGAGCTGGGCTCTTTTTTGTAGCAGCTACGGCGCGCACTGCTTGGTTTGTAGAAGTGCATCCTCCAAAGTGCATCCTCCAAAGTGCAGGGTCCTCTGCAACATTTGAGGAAGATTTGCGATATCTGAGGGCCGGGTTTGCTCAGTTATCGCAGTGGAGGATGCACAAATTGCAAAAGCAGGCCCATCCACCGGCATGACTGGCCGTGCAGCGGTCATGCCGGGCCAAAGACAGCCGCTCTAGGCCGGCAACCAGGCGTATCCGTAAGGCCCGAGCTCGACGGGGCCTAGGTCAACGGAGCGGTCGCTGAAATTGTGCAGGCACAACAGGTCGCCGCGCTGGTAACCGAGCACGCTTTCCTTACCGGTTTCCACTGGCTCGCAGGGTGCCGTTCCCAGGTCGGGGTGCGCGTGGCGCTCTGCAATCATGGTGCGCACGCTGTGCAGCAGGGAAGTGGCATCGTTGAGCTGGGATTCCACGGACGTGCCGCCGACGATGGGTAGCCGCGCTGGGGTGCGGGCGCTAAAGCCCGCGGTTTCGCTATCGTCCCACTGCATGGGGGTGCGAACGGCATAACGATCCGGCAAAGAGGTGTCATCGAGCATGCCGATTTCATCGCCATAATAAATAAATGGCGCACCCGGCAGGGTCATGAGCAGAGAAAACATCAGCTCCACCTTGCGGCGGTCCCCACCCATCAACGGCATGAGCCGCCTGGCGATGCCCACATGCGCCCGCATGCCTTCCTCTGGCAGGTAGGTCTGATACATCAGCTCACGGACATCATCGTCAACCATTTCCAAGGTCAGCTCGTCGTGGTTGCGCAGGAAGGTACCCCACTGGCAGCCCTCGGGCAGCGGCGGTAGTTGGTCGAGGATGTCGTAGACGGGGGTGGCATCGCCAAGCGCGAGCGCCTGGTACAGCCGCGGCATGACCGGGAAGTTGAAGACCATGTGGAAGCGGTTGCCGGAGCCGTAGAACTCCATGGTCTCCTTGGGCGGCTGGTTGGCCTCCGCAATGAGGACGGCCTCGGGATAGTGGGTATCCATAAAGGAGCGAATCTTTTCCACGAACTCCACCGTCTCCGGCAGGGATTCGCCGCCGAGCTCATCGCGCTCGAAGAGGTACGCAATGGCATCGAGGCGTAGGCCATCAAGGCCTTTGTCCATCCAGAAGGACAAGATATTAAAGACCTCGTCCTGCACGTCCGGGTTATCGTAATTGAGATCCGGCTGGTGGGAGTAGAAGCGGTGGAAATAGTATTGCTGGCGCTCCTCATCCCAGGTCCAGTTGGAGGTCTCAACGTCCGTGAAGATGACGCGGATTTCGGGGTAGCGCTCGGGATCATCGCCCCAGACGTAGAAATCCCCAAACGGGCCATCCGGATCGGAGCGCGAAGCCTGGAACCACGGGTGGTCGGAGCTGGTGTGGTTGAGCGCCAGGTCCGTCATGATGCGCATATCGCGGCGGTGCAATTCCTCAACCAGTTCCTCGAAATCCGCCATCGTGCCGTAATCGGGGTGGATGGAGTAATAATCGGCGATATCGTAGCCGTCATCGCGCAGCGGAGAGGCATAAAACGGCGAGAGCCAGAGGCAGTCCACGCCCAACCACTGGAGGTAATCCAGCTTGTCGATGACCCCGCGCAGCGTACCGATGCCCTTATTTTCGGCCTCGTTATTGCCAGAGTCCTTAAAGGAGCCCACTAGGGCTTGATAGAAGACGGCGTTGTGGTACCAGCTCATTGCAGATCCTTTCTTTTTGCCCGCCACGCAAGGTAGGTTAGTGCGCACAGCGCGCCGGCCACTAGGCCGGGCCATACGGCGGGAGAGTCTTCAAATAGGTTCACCACGGCTTGGATGACCGCAAGACACGCGAAGAAGCCGAGGAATCCGAGGATCGAATCCCACAGCAGGGACCGGCGCATTAGGCCTTGACACCTCCTGCGGTGAGCCCGGCGACGATGCGGTGCTGGAAAATGAGCACCATGATGATAAGCGGAATGGTCACCAATGCACCAGCCGCCATGGTCGCGGCATAAGGGTACTCGAAGGCCGAGGGGCCAGAGAAACGGGCGATGGCCACTGTGACCGGCTCGGTACTCGTAGTGGACAGCTGCTTGGCCAACATGAATTCATTCCACGTGGTGATAAAGGCGATGATCGCGGTGGTAAACAGCGCCGGCGCGGCCAGCGGCAGGAGGATGAGGCGGAAGGCCTGGGCACGTGAAGCGCCATCCACGCGGGCGGCCTCCTCAAGCTCCCACGGCAGCTGCCGGAAAAAGCTGAGCAGGGTATAAACCGTCAGCGGCAGGGCGAAGGAGATATTTGGGATGATCATCGCGCGGTAGGTGCCGATCCATTCCAAGCGGCCAAAGAGCTGGAAGAGTGGGGTAACCAGCGCGATGGCGGGGAACATGGAGGCTGCCAAAATGATGCCGGTGACGATGCCCTTGCCGGGAAAGTCATAACGGGAGAGCGCATAGGCGGTAAATACGCCGACTAAGACGGCTACCGCGGTGGTCGCGAGCGAGATGAACAGCGAATTGCCCAGCGCGCCGAGGAAGTCATTGCCCTTATCCGTTGCGAGGGCATCGCGGAAATTATCGAGCGTGATATGCGTTGGCCAGGGCGTGGTATCAAAGGTGAATTCCTGGCTGCGCAGGGCGGTGACCACCATCCAATAAAAAGGGGCAAGGCCCCAGAACATGATAAAGATAATGCCCGCGTAGTGTCCGAATTTACGCATTACTTTGCACCCTTTCTGCCGGAGACATCCGCGCCGAGGAAGCGGATGAGGATGAAGGCGACGAAGAAGATGAGCAAGAAGATAAGGGTGGATAGTGCCGAGGCGGAGTTGAAGTTACCTTGGCGCATATCTTCCACCACCAGCTGGGAAATGGTGGCGGTAGGGGAGTTAGAGGAGCTCGAAATCATGATGACGGGAAGGTCATACATGCGCAGCGCATCCAGGGTGCGGAAGAGCACGGCCACCATCAGGGCTGGGCGCACTAGTGGCAGGGTGATGCGGAAAAAGGTTTGGATGCGGTTGGCACCATCGACGCGGGCGGCATCGTAGACATCCTTGGGGATCATCTGTAGGCCAGCCAGGATGAGCAGCGCCATAAACGGCGCGGTCTTCCACACGTCTGCGATGATGACGGCAAAGCGCGCATAAAACGGGTCCGTGGTCCAGGCGATATTCGCGCCCAGCAAGGAATTGACTATGCCGTCCGGGGCGAACATGAACTGCCACAGCTTGGCCGTCACGGCGGTAGGAATGGCCCAGGGGATAAGCACGGCAGCGCGCACTAAGCCGCGGCCGCGGTACTCGCCGTTCATGATGATGGCCATGAACATGCCGAGGATGGTTTCTAGGGCGACCGTGACCACGGTGAAAAACAGCGTGATTTTTACGGCGGGCCAGAAGTCGGTGGCGATAACTCCGGGCGGGCACGTCGTGATTTCACCCGCACCGGACACACAGCGGTTATTGATCCAGTACAGGTAATTGTCTAAGCCGGCGAAACCGCCTTCTTCAAAGAGACCCGTTTTGGGGTTGAGCTGCCGGTTTCCCTGGAAAGACAGGATGAACGCGCGCACGATGGGATAGCCGATGATAATGCCCAGCACGATGAGCGCCGGGGCGATCAGCGCGGCCGGGCGCCCGAAATTGGCAAACCTGGAGGTGCTAGAGGCGCGCTTGGGCTTTTTCGATCGAGGGTGCTTCTGTTGCGTCGGCGAAGTGGTGACCACGGGAGTTCGCCTTTCTGATTCAGATGATTTCTAGTGCGCTAGATTCTATCCCCAACTGGGACGGGAAAACCACAAAGGGTGAGGCAGTGGCATATACGCCTTCCTCACCCATTTGTGTACTAGCGGTTCGCTATATATTTCTCGCTTTTCAGCATGCTCCCTGCCCGTAGGATACGAGGTCCAGGGAGGGCTTCTTTAACCCTGCGAAGCAGAATCGATGGCCGCCTTCATATCGGAGGTGGCATCCTCGACGGACTTGCCATCGGTAAGCGCGGCATAAGCGTTGTCCTGAATGGCCTTAGAGATGGCGGAATAGAACGGCGATACCGGACGCGGTGCGGCGTTTTCTAGGGATTCCTTCAGCGCTGGCAAGTAGGGGAATTCCTCCTGCAACTGTGGGTCATCGTAGATGGAGGAAAGAACCGGCGGGAAGGACTGCTCAGCAAAGGACTTCTGGTTCTCCTCATTGATGATGAAGTTCATGAAGTCCAGGGCGGTGCCCTTGTTCTTGGAATTGATGTTGATGCCGTTGTTGTAGCCGCCCAAGGTGGACACGCCAACGCCATCCTTGCCCAGCGGTGCCTGGACCTCAACGTCAATGCCGGCATCTACGGCATTGGTGTACATGTAGGGCCAGTTCACTGCGAAGGCGGTCTTGCCTTCGGTGAAGGCCATGTTGGTCTCTTCCTCGGTGGCGGCGGTGGAGTCCTTGGAGATGATTTCGTCTTCATAAGCATCCACCATGGCCTGCAGGCCTTCCTGGGCTTCCTTGGAGTCGACGGTGGCATTGCCGTCATCGTCAAGCACCGAGCCACCCCAGCCCTCCATGAAGCCGGCGGTGTTCAAAGCCAAGCCCTCGTACTGCTTGAGCTGGGTGGTTAGGCAATTCTTGCCGTCTTCCAGGGCCTTGCAGGCGGATTCGAGGTCAGCGAATTTCTCCGGGGTAGCGTCCGCGAGCTCAGTATTGCGGAAGAGGAGCTGGCCGTTGGTGTTTTGCGGGAGCGCATACAGCACGTCGTTGTAGGTGGCCGATTCCACGGTGGCGGGCAAGAGCTCCGAGGTATCGGTCTCGAAGTCACCGTTAAGCGGCTGGAGCCACTGGTTGGCGGCGAATTCCGCGGTCCAGACCACGTCGAGGGCCATGACATCGTAGTCATCATTGCCAGCCTGGAGGGACTGCACCAGGGTTTCGCGCTGGGCATCGGCCTCGCCCGCGAGCTCCTTGAGGGTGACCTTTTCATCCGGATTTTCTTCATTCCACTTATCGATGATGGGAGTGATCTTATCCGTGTCGTTCTTGCCCATGGCAAAGGTGATGGGGCCGTGGGAGTCAGCGCCGGAACCGGAACCGGATGCGGAGCCATCCGCGTTATCTGCACCGTCGTCAGACGTGGAGCAGCCTGCCAGCGCCAATACTGCCGTGGTGGCGACTGTGGTGCGAATGAAGTACTTCTTCATGGGAATTCACCTTTCAGAAAGCTTGGGTGTTCCTTAAAAATAATTTACAAACACCGCGCGCAGAATAGATTTTGATTATTCACCTCTAAATGGGGGGGGTAATTTAGGAGGTGGAGATACGTCGCCCGGTTTCTGGGTCAAAGCTGTGTGCAGCGCTTGCATCAAAGGTCAATACAACCTCCTCACCGCGCTGCGGCGGGGTGCCTTCACACCGGGCCACGAACCGTGCGCTACCCACCGTGGCGTAGACAAAGGATTCGGAACCCAACTCTTCAACCAGGTCGACCACGCCGCGCAGTCCCTCAGCCCCCTCATTGAGGTGCATATTTTCCGGGCGCACACCCAGGCGCTCGCCGTTGTAGTCAAAGATATTCATTGCAGGCGAACCAATAAAGCCGGCGACGAACTCGTTGGCCGGTTCCGCATAAAGCTCGCGCGGTGGGGCAACCTGCTGCAATACACCATCTTTGAGCACGGCTACCCGATGCCCCAGCGTCATGGCCTCGACCTGGTCGTGGGTGACATAGACCGTGGTGGTCCCAAGCCGTTGCTGCAGGCTCGCAAGCTCGGTACGAGTCTGCACGCGCAGCTTCGCATCCAGATTAGATAGCGGCTCATCCATGAGGAAGGCCTTAGGGTTGCGAACGATGGCACGGCCCATGGCCACGCGCTGGCGCTGACCGCCCGATAGGTCCTTGGGCTTGCGCTTGAGGAACTCGCTCAAGCCCAGCATATCTGCTGCATCCTGGACCTTTTGCTTGATTTCAGCCTTCGGGAGCTTGGCCAGTTTGAGCGAAAAGCCCATGTTTTCTTCCACCGAAAGGTGCGGGTAGAGCGCGTAATTTTGAAAAACCATCGCGATATCGCGATCGCCCGGCTCGAGGCCCGTGACGTCTGCATCATCGATTAAAATCCGGCCACTAGAAATTGGTTCAAGGCCCGCAAGCGCACGCAGCGTCGTGGACTTGCCGCAGCCAGACGGACCCACCAAAACGAGGAACTCGCCGTCCGCGATTTCTAGGTCCAATTCCTTCACGGTGGGCGCCGCCGCGCCGGGGTAGGTTATATTTACCTTTTCAAAAGTGACCTTTGCCATGCGCAACACACTAGCACCACCGGCGGACGGTATCTTGGAATCTATGACTGCACTTGATAAGCACCGCATTCGCACCGCCCTGGCAGAGGATTTCACCACCATCGATTTTGTGGATCAGACCGGTTCCACCAATACCGACCTGATGCAGGCCACAAACGTTGCCGATGGCACCGTGCTGCTTGCCGATGAGCAGTTGTCCGGCAAAGGCCGCCTCGGCCGGGCGTGGACGGCGCCGGCCGGATCCCAGGTGATCTTTTCCGTGCTGCTTTTGCCCGATTCTCTCGACCACTTGGGCACGCTTCCGCTGGCTGCGGGCTTGGCCGTGACCGATTCCATCGAGGGCTCCGTGCTGAAGTGGCCGAATGATGTGCATATCGATGGGAATAAACTCTGCGGCATCCTTGCCGAGGCCGGTCCCGTGGGCCAAGCCTTCAAGTCCGCACCGAAGACTGAGGTCAATAAGGCAGAACTCAATAAGACTGAGTTGAACAAGGCTGAGGTCAACAAAGCTGAAGTCAATAAAGCCGAGGTAAATAAGGCCGTCGGCGGGCAGGCGCCCTCTGCGCGCGTGGTCGTAGGTATGGGCATTAATGTCACGCTCAGCCGCGAGGAATTGCCCATTGAAAAGGCCACCTCGTTGGCTCTGGAAGGCCGCGATACCGACCGCACCGAGCTGGCCATTACCGTGCTGAAAAACCTGCGCCGCCGCATTACGCAGTGGGAGAACCAGGATCCGCAGCTTATGCAGGATTACCGCGCAGTGTGCTCATCCATTGACCAGGAGGTGCGGCTGGAGACCCCGACTGGCGATGTTATCGGCCGCGTTGAGGGCATTGGTGAGGACGGCCGCATTAACGTCGCAGGCGAGTACTACTCCGCCGGTGACGTGACACATCTGCGTCCGGCGCGATAGGCGCCGCACGTTAGATGTCGCACGATCGGCGCCGTGCGATAGGTGCCGCGCGATAGGTATCGCGCGGCAGGTGCGGCGGAATCCGCGCAGTCCGAGTAGCGCTGCCTCGCACTGGTACTATCCATGGCTATGGGATTGATGAAGATGGGCCAAGGCGAGGTCAAGCGCGCGGATGTATCCGCGCCATTTCGCGCGCTCGTTTTCCCATTTCTGGAGCTCATCCTCATTACGGGCGTGCTGTGGATTGCCATCGGCTGGTGCGATGCCCAGGGAGTAGAACCCATGCTGCGCAACGGGCTCGTCGTCTTGTGGGCCGGGCTGAGCACGTGGCGCTTTCTCATTCCGTTTTATAAGGCTCGCCGCAAGCGGTTCATCGTGACCAATCGCCGCGTCATTGTGCGGGAAGGCCGCCACATCGATTCAATTCCGCTGGAAGATATTCGCGGCGCCCGCAAGCGCCGCGGCGGTATCTCCATTGCGCTCAATGGCTGGGACAGGGCCATGTATTTTCCCACCGTAGCCAAGTCAAAGCAGGTAGCAGAGATTATTAATGATCGCCCCTGGTTTTAACCTCGGTGGAGTGCAATTGCTTATCTAGGTCCTCCGGTGCGAGGTTAGCGCTGCTGAATTCTTGGGTCAGCGGCAGGCGCAGTTCTAAATCGGAACCGGGGCAGAGCTCGATTTTCGCCTCATCCACGGTGTAATCCAGCACATGTCCGCCGGATTGCCGCGCGGCGTCGATAAAGTGCACGTGGCATCCTGGCACCGAAATCCCGCGCTCGTACACGGGAGTGCGGAAGCCGCCGATGACTCCTTCGACATCGCTAAAGTGCAGCTCTTTATCGCCGCCGACCGCCTTGGTCATTGGGGGATAGGGCTTGGTTTGTTTGACCACGGTGCGCGTGGTGACCTCAGAGAACCTGCCCGTGATACGGACCGCGTACATGTAGTTGGCGGAAGGTTCCACCTCATCGATGAAGGCGGAAAGCTCGTCGCGGCGCAGGCCCCGTGGGGCATCGACAAGAATGCGCGGCACAAAGTTGGTGGCCACGGCATAAGGGGTTTGCTGGTCCAAGTCCGCAACCCGTGCGGAGCCATCGCCGCGCAGTTGGTAGCAGGTCCCGTCCAGGATAATCATTTCACCATCGAGGCCATTAAAGGTACCGATGCCGAAATTGCCCTTTCCTAGCAGCTCAGAGATGGTCATCTCGCCGTCATAAATGCCATCAAGGAGAGCGCTCATGAGGGAGTTCTGGAAGATCGAATGACGGGTAAACATGGTATCCAAGCTAATATTGTGGGCGTGAGTGTCTCAAAACCTATTGTAACTGTCTGTGGCGATGGTCAGCTGGCGCGCATGATGCAGCCTGCCGCCGCTGAACTCGATATTCATCTGCGGATTCTTGCTGGTAGCCCGGATTCTTCGACCGCGCAGGTCACCCCGGACATCGTGGTGGGCGATTACCACAAGTACGAGGATCTGCTCGCGGCAGCCCGCGGCGCGGATGCGGTTACCTTCGAGCATGAGCATGTGCCCAATGAGCATTCCGCCGCGCTTATCGATGCCTCCTTTAACGTCCAGCCCCAGCCCAGCGCCCTGCGCTATGCCCAGGACAAGCTGGACATGCGGGAAAAGCTCTCCGCACTGGGGGCGCCCGTTCCGCGGTTTAGCGCAATCGAATCCGTTGCTGATGCCCGCGCTTTTTTCGATGCCGTAGACGGGCGCGTTTGCCTCAAGGCCCGCCGCGGTGGCTATGACGGCAAGGGCGTGTGGTTTCCTTCGGATGCCGATCTTGATGAGCTCGTCGCTGAGCCATTAGATGCCGGCACGCCGCTCATGGCCGAAGAGCAAGTGGATCTGACCCGCGAGCTATCCATCTTGGTAGCGCGCCGCCCATCCGGTGAAGCCAAGGTCTGGCCCATTACCCAGTCCCGCCAGGCAAACGGCATCTGTGCCGAGGCCATCGCGCCCGCGCCCGATCTCTCGCCTGAGCTGGCCGAACGTGCCTCTGCGCTGGGGCTAAGCATTGCCGAATCCCTCGGCGTGACCGGCGTGCTGGCCGTGGAGCTTTTCGCCTTCAACGGTGAAAATGGCGAGGATATCTCCGTTAATGAATTGGCCATGCGCCCGCACAATACCGGCCACTGGACCCAGGATGGCTGCGTGACCTCGCAGTTCGAACAGCACCTGCGCGCCGTACTCGACCTGCCCTTGGGTGCGGTGGACGCCCTAGCCCCGGTGACCGTTATGGCAAATGTGCTCGGCGCGGACGAAGATCCCAAGATGCCTATGCCGCAGCGTGTGCGCGAGGTCATGGAACGCTACCCGCACGCCAAGATTCACCTGTACGGCAAGGACCACCGCGCTGGACGCAAGATCGGCCACGTCAATGTCGCTGGTACATCACTCGATGAGACCCGCGATGCCGCCCGCCAGGCCGCGCACTTTCTCATGCACGCAACGTGGGAATAACTCTTAAAACCTAGAAAGGACATTATGGAACCGCAGGTAGGAATCATCATGGGCTCGGATTCGGATTGGCCCACCGTCGAACCCGCAGCGGAAGTCCTCGCGGACTTCGGCATCCCGTTTGAGGTTGGCGTGGTCAGCGCCCACCGCACCCCGGAAAAGATGCTGGCCTACGCCAAGGGAGCGCACTCCCGCGGCCTTAAGGCCATCATCGCCTGTGCCGGTGGCGCCGCCCACCTGCCGGGTATGGTTGCAGCGGCCACCCCGCTGCCCGTTATTGGCATCCCGCGCGCACTCAAGGACCTCGATGGCCTAGACTCCCTGCTTTCTATCGTGCAGATGCCTAGCGGCGTTCCCGTGGCCACCGTCTCCATCGGCGGCGCAAAGAACGCCGGCCTGCTGGCCGCCCGCATCCTGGGCGCCGGAGACCCCGCCCTGCAAGACAAGATGGTCGCCTACCAAGAAAAGATGGCAGAAGAAGTCGAGCAGAAGGATAAGAACCTGCGCTCGAAGCTGCTAGGGGAGTAGGGAGGAGCTCCCTTTCTTTTTCGGCTAAAAGAGAGGGAGACTCCAGTCAGCTACCGTTTAGAATTCTTGGAGTCGTCATGGAACCACTCTTTGATCTGCATCCAGAGCAATCCACCAATAAAAACGACGAAACCTAGTACATAAGAAACCCAGAATTCTTTCGGTACCGATTCTTCGCCATTGAAAAGCCACTCAGTGCCGCCAAGGTAAAGAGCAAAAGGTAAGGGGACAAGCAGAAATATCAATAGCGAGATTAAAAAGGCTTTCCATTTTTTAGGCTCGCTCTTACCGCTTCTCTCTTTATTCTTACTATCCTTTCCAAGGCTCTTATGCATGATGGCTGATGTGACCTTCCATTGCAGTGACTTTAAAACTGGACGCTTCTATTTCTGCGTGACCTCTGGCAATTGTGAAGAGGTCGTGGGATAGGACGGCTGGGCGCCGGCGCTGGTGGCGGCGAAGGCACCGACGCGGGCGGCGAAGGTGGCGGCATCGACAAGCGTGGCGCCTTCAAGGAGCTTGGTGCAAAAGGCTCCGGCAAAGGCATCGCCGGCGCCGGTGGTATCGACCGCGGTGATCTGTGGGGTGGGGATGTCCGTGTTGGAATCGGGCGTTGCTACGTAGGCGCCTTCGGCCCCGAGGGTCAGCACCACCGATTTAAAGCCTGCGGAAACCAGGCGGTGGGCGAGCTCGCGCGGGGTGCCGGTGGAAGAAAGACCTAGTTGCTCGAGGATGAGGCCGGCCTCGTGCTCGTTGGCCATGAGGGGATCGGCTTGCAGGAGGGCGTCGCGGTCTACCTCGATGACCGGGGCGAGGTTGACAACCACGCGTCCTTGGGCGGCATCGACTGCGGCTTTGAAACCGGAGGCGGGAATTTCGCCCTGGAGTAGGACCACGTCCGCATCGGCGATGGTGGATTGGCGGGCGGTGACGAAGGGGGCATCGACAAGAGCGTTCGCGCCGGGGGAGATGACGATGGTGTTTTCGCCATCGGCGGAGACCGTGATGACCGCCAAACCGGTAGTGGTATCGGACTGTTCCACCGCGCTGAGATCGATGCCGGAGCTGTGCATGTAGTGCATGGCGGGCTCGGCGTAGGGGTCGGAGCCGACCGCGCCGACGAATGCTACATTGGCGCCCAATTGCGCAGCGGCGACCGCTTGGTTCGCGCCCTTGCCGCCAGCGAGGATCTCGCCGCCGGAGCCCAGCAGCGTTTCGCCGGGGTGCGGGTGGCGTTCGGCATGGACAATAAGGTCAGCATTAATCGAGCCGACGACGGTGAGTTTGCTCATTGGAAATCCTCCTATGAATCGGATTCTACGGTGAATGCAGTGGACATGCGGGGGATATATCGCGTATCGATTATCGATCCTTGAGGCGGGCGCTTATTTTTGATGGCCGCGATGAGTTCTGCGGTGGCTATCTTGCCCATGTGGTCGACGTTTTGGTCCACTACGGATATGGGCGCTGGCTGGAAGCGCAGGTAAATGAAGTCATCGAAACCGACGAGTGCGACTTCCTCTCCAATGGCCTTGCCGGAATTATGACAGGCTTCTAAGGCGCCCGCAGTCATCATCGAATCAGCGGCGACGATAGCCGTGACCCCGGCATTAAGTAGTTCGATTGCTCCCTTATACCCTTCTCGGTGCCGGAAACTGCCTTGGTGAATGTGAATATCAAGGTCGCGGGCTGCTTCTGTGAATACAGCGAGGCGCTGCCTGCCGGTAGAGGTTTCTTGGGGGCCGGAAAGGTAGCCAATCGAGGTATGGCCTTTGTCCTTGAGCTGCGCAATTGCCTTATGCATTCCCGGACCAGGATCAGAAATCACGGCGGGAAATTCCCCCAGTGTTCGGTCAATCAATAGCAACGGCCGATGGGAATGGGCCTGGCGGATAGCGTCTTCTGCGCCATCGAGTGGAACAGTAATTATTCCATCGACCTGCCGCTGCGTGAGGGCATCGAGGGAGCGTTCCAAACGCGCAGGATCCTCGCCGCAGCTGGTAATCATGGTGGCGACACCGTGAGCATTAGCTTCTTGTTCAATTGCGGCGGCCATGGCGGCGAAATACGAGTTATCCAGGCTTGGTATGACGAGGCCGATGGCATTGGACCGTGCGTTTCGCAGCGCGCGTGCCTGGGCATTTGGGCGGTAATTGAGCTGTTCGGCTGCTTGTTTTACGCGCGTGCGGGTGGCTGCGGAAATAGCTGGATTTCCTGCCAGCGCGCGCGAGGCGGTGGAAATGGACACCCCAGCTGCGGCGGCTACGTGCTTGAGGGTGGTTGCGGCCAATTCGGCTCCCAGGGGTAGAGCAGCTTCGATGGGTCGTGCAATCGATTGCACACTTGTGTCTCAATTTACGGTTCAGTACCTGTGTCTGTCAAGGGTTCGCGCCGGTCTAAGCTAATGAGCATGGAAAATTCCCCGCGTGATCCGCTCCTTGTTTTGGGCTCCCGTGTCACCCACGGTCATCCGGGCGCCATGCTGCGGTCTCGTTTGGATAAGACGCTTGAACTCTATTCTGGGCAGACGGTCATCGTCTCTGGCCGCGGGGAAGCGGGCGCGATGGCCGAATACCTCATCAAGCGAGGCGTTGATCCTGGGAATGTGCTTGTGGAACCGGCTGCTACCAGTACAAATGAAAATTTAGAAAACGCACATAGCCTTGCACCAGATGCCGTATTGCAGGTGGTCACCAACGATTTCCATGCCCTGCGCACCACATTGTGGGCCTGGCATTTAGGCATTGCAATTAATGTCCACCCCGCGCGCACGCCGTGGCTGTCGATGCCGCGCAATTACCTGCGCGAGGTTGCGGCGACCCCGCATTCCGCAGCGCGAATCCTGTGGCGGCGACTGCGGAGGTAACTGGGGCTATACCGCCTTGAGCGCCTTGCTGATCCCGCTTTGCAAGGTAGGTCGCGATTGCTTCATGGGGTGCGCAATGGCGCGCAGCCCCATATACGCAATCTGATCGGCGGCGCGATTGAGCGGATCCCCGGCATGACCGAGCACACGGCGAATATCCACTTCGCAGGTGCCTTCTAGATCGCCCCAGGCCTGTTGGAATCGGGAGCGCGCACCAGACGAGACACCGCGCCACCTGCGTCCCGGCCGTGCCGCCTTCGAGCCTTTCTTGTGCACAATGTGGTTGACAGCATCCAATGCCGCAACAGAATCGGATTCGATCACGGCCTTCGTCGCACCTACCTTGAGCAGGTACTTTAAGGCGAGTGTGAGCGCTTCTAGCTCCAGTTCGTCCGTGCTAGCCTTCGTCTCGCGGGTGCGCAGGCGGTAGTCACCGTTTCCCGCCACGAAACACATCGAACCCTTAAATACGGTATCGGAGGAAGCATCGGTAGCGATGCGCACCACCGCGCCCGCCGGCCAGGATGTCGTATGCGAGAAATTCGGCCACCATTTCGCCTCTGGCGTTTCGACCTTGTTTGCTTCCTTCTTCTTCGGGGCCTCGCCCAGCTTGCGGGCCTTCCGCGCGGTCAAGCCAGCTTGTTTGCGGCGTGCGGAGCTCGCGCTTGCCGATGCCCGATTCTCCCCCGCAAAGCTCCCCGTCACCGTATAGCCGCGCTTCTCGAGTGCCGATCGCAGCGCATTTTGCCTGCGACCAGTGACAATCCAGGTACGTCCATCGATTCCGCGCAGGGCGCGCTGTAGCTCGCTAACTGCAACTTTGACGATATCGCCCTTTTTGATCTGGCCTTTGCGTACAAAGCGTGCCTGCGGAGTGTTGACCGCGATGACCCAGCCCTCGATGGTTCCGTCCTCCGCTGAGTCCCAGCGTTCGTCCCACAGGGCGATCGCCACATGGACCGGCGCAGACACCATGTCCTTGGTGATTTTGCGGGTGCCGTAGGTACGCGATTGCGTGCCGGTGAGTGCTGAGAGCTCGAGGGGTTCCATTGGTTCTAGTAAATCACGCCCCATTCCAGCGGTGAGCTGCACGCGCCTGATGTGGACTCGATTCGTGACTGTTCGCGATAGTTTTAGGACTCGTTGCGGCCCCTCCCGCAACAGTGCCACAAAGAGCTGTGCAAAGGTCTCCTCAGGATGTTCCGCAATCGGTTGCTCAAAGGCCTCTTTATGATGCTCCGAAAGTGCAGGGTCCCATGCAATATTTGAAGAGAATTTGCGATATTTGAGGAGCGAGTTTGCTCAGTTATTGCAGTGGAGGTTGACCATAGCAGGCTGACCTTCCAACCCTGACCAAAGCGACCGACTACCTATCCTTCGCAAAAGGTGTAAGTCGCCCGTCCCGTGGGATTGGACCCGTTCAATGCGGATGCCCAGCGGGGAGCTCAGAATATGACCACTTGGAGCATCACGCTCAGCAGTTTCTCTAGGAAGCAGCGAAGATAAAGAGCATGTTAAATCATGAGTTAATTAATCTTCGCTATGCAGGTTCAACTAGTCCTTACTATCCCGCGCTGTACACGGGCGAATTAAAGCGAGTCGCTCCATGGATTGCAGTGAAAACAACGACGTGGGAAAGCTGGCCATGGCATAAGCAACAGCTTGCCCTTACTTTAGCGGCCGGCCTAAGTGCGCACCGAGCGTCATTGGTGGCTAAGTCAGCTGCGCGTATTTGGGGAATTTGGGTGATTCCCAGGAGAAAAGAGCTCGTTGAGCTCGCTTCACCTTCAGGAAGCATTCCACCGCACACGCAGTGGCCGCGAAAGTATTATCGAATGTCACGTATAGGGGAGATGTCGGTGGAAAAGTCCGGGGTTCGGGTGACTAATCCGGCACGAACGTGCTTGGATATCGCCAGGTTACATGGGTTTGCGGAGGGGCTTGTAGCGGTCGATTCCGCATTGCGTGCGGGCCTAGTTTCGATAGAAGATCTGAAGGAAACTCGGGCAGCAATGGCTCGGATGAAGGGGCCTATCCCCATGAGAATGGTGGTGGAGCATGCGTATGCCGGTTCTGAATCACCGTACGAGTCGCTGTTGCGGGCGTTGATTATTGAAAGGATTCCCACGGCCACTGTGTACCCACAGTTTCGCATATTGGGAAAGTACCGGGCTGACTTATGTATCGATGGGTGGCTCATTATCGAGGTCGACGGGGATATCAAGTATGACGGTACTTATGGGAAAGCACCGGAAACAGTGGTCAAGGAACAGATGCGCAGGCAACGAGAAATCGAAAATCAGCAATTTAGCGTATTGAGATTCGGGCCAAAAGAGCTGGTCAATGAGCCGAATAGGGTAGTGGAGACAATAGTTGAATACCTGGGGCGAAAGGCGGGAAAAGTAGCGTAGATCACCCCCGAAGCACCCCTAGCTATAGATGTTGTTGAACAACCTCCGTAATAACAATTATGATGATGCGAATCACATTTAAGAGAGACCGGCGTCACGAAAGGTGAAACTAGTGAGTGCTGAAAAACAAGCTTCCGCCTCGGCACAGGCGGATGCGCAGGCGGATGCGAAAACCCCGCCCAAGGGCATTGGCGCCATGGCGGGCGCCATGTTCCTCATGGCTACCTCGGCCATTGGCCCGGGCTTTTTGACCCAGACTTCGGTCTTTACCGTCCAGATGGGCGCTTCTTTTGCCTTCGCCATTGCGCTGTCCATTTTGGTGGACATCGCCATCCAGCTCAATGTGTGGCGCGTGCTCTGCGTGACGGGAATGCGCGCAAACACCCTGGGCAATACCGTTCTTCCCGGCTTGGGCTGGGTGCTCGCCGGCTTCGTCTTTTTCGGCGGGGCGATTTTTAATATCGGCAATATCGCCGGCGCAGGCCTGGGCCTGAACGCGATGCTGGGCATCGATGCCCGCATCGGTGGCGTCATTGCAGCGGCGATTGCGGTGTTCATCTTCCTCTCCCGCCGCGCTGGAATGGCGCTGGACCGCCTCGTGGCCGCCTTGGGCGCGGTAATGATCCTGCTCATGCTGTATGTGGCCATCGTCAGCCAGCCGCCGGTAGGGGAGGCGCTTAAGAATACCGTTGCGCCGGGTGAAATCGATTTCTTTGTCATCACCACCATCATCGGCGGCACCGTCGGCGGCTATATCACTTTTGCCGGCGCGCACCGGTTGATCGATGCGGGCTTATCTGGCGTTGAAAACGTCAAGAACATTACGCGCACCTCCGTCAGCGGCATCATCGTCACCGGGATTATGCGCATGCTGCTCTTCTTGGCGGTATTGGGCGTGGTGGCCACCGGCGTCACGCTAAAAGAAAATAATACTGCCGCCGATGCCTTTTACCACGCAGCTGGTGAATTCGGACTCCGTGCATTCGGCATGGTGCTCTTTGCCGCAGGCCTATCTTCCGTCATCGGTGCCGCTTATACCTCGGTATCCTTCGTGACCACCCAGGAAACTTCGTCCCGGACCCGCAATATCTTCACCGTCATCTTCATTACGGTCTGCACGATCATTTTTGTAATAATCAACTCCGCGCCGCAAAAGCTCTTGATCTTCGCCGGTGCGATTAACGGGCTCATCCTTCCCATCGGCTTCGCGCTGGTGATGTGGGTGGCCTGGCGCCGCAAGGACCTGCTGCAGGGCTATAAGTACCCAAAGTGGCTGCTTATCCTTGGCAGTCTGGTCTGGTTGCTCACGATCTTCATCGGTCTCCGAGCAGTCTCAGGAATCACGGCGATATGGGCATAATGCATACGCCAGAAGAGGTGCGCGAGTTTGCGCGCACCCACGAGATGACCACCACCGCCGGGCACGCGCGAGGCTACATGCAGGCCAACCTGCTCTCGCTGCCCAGCGCATACGCCTTTGACTTCCTCCTTTTTGCCCAGCGCAACCCCAAGCCGTGCCCCATCGTCGGCGTGCTTGAGGCAGGCCAGTACACCTCGGATTTGCTACCTGGCGGTGATATCCGCACCGATATCCCGGCCTATCGCATCTTTGAGCATGGTGAGCACACGGCCACGCTTGCCGATGCCACCTCCCATTACACCCCTGACATGGTCAGCTTCCTTATCGGCTGCTCGTTTACCTTTGAAACAGCGCTGGTAGATGCGGGCATAGAGATCGCGCATATCAAACAGCAGCGCAATGTGCCGATGTACCGGACGAATATTCCTACTACTCCTGCGGGCGTATTTTCCGGACCGATGGTGGTGTCGATGCGCCCGATTCCGGCATCGCAGGTCTCCGATGCGGTGCGCATTACCTCCCGCTATCCATCCGTGCATGGCGCGCCGGTGCACGTGGGGGACCCAGTGGCTATCGGCATTGCGGATTTAGCGCACCCAGACTTTGGTGATGCGGTGGATATTCCAGAAGGCTGCTTGCCCGTCTTTTGGGCGTGTGGGGTCACCCCGCAGGCCATCGTGATGGAATCAAAGCCGGAGCTGGCCATTTCCCATGCGCCGGGCAAGATGCTGGTGACCAATGCCCGCGATGCGGAGTATCTCATCCCTTAGGCATTGTCCCCGCTACTTTCTTAGTCCGTGAAGGACAAGATGGTATCGCAGGTTTCTAAGAGGCTATCGCGCAAGCGCGTGGTGGCCTTTTCGCGTTTTCCCTCCGCGATGAGCGTGGCCACATCAACGTTGCCTTGAATGTGCTCGGCGTGCAGCTGCGGGTAGCGGGGAATGACCAATAAGAAGGTAAGCCGCATGCGCGCGAGCAGGTTGCTCATCTGCTCATCCAAGGTGGGAGAATCAAGTCCTGCTACCAGTGCTTGGTGGAAGCGCTGGTTAATGGAGGAGACTTCCTGGTGTTTATCGCGCCTTGCGCATTCGAAGGCGGAGGATGCGAGGGAGATGAGCGAGGGGGCATCGGCAAACGCGCCCCACCGCGCGGCAGCCGGCTCGATGGCGGCGCGGGCGGCGAATAAATCGCGGATATAGGCGGCATCCGGGGTGGCGATGAAGACGCCGCGGTGGGGGATGCGTTCAACCAGGCGCTCGGCTGCGAGCGTGGTGAAGGCCTCGCGGAGGGTATTGCGGGAGCAACCGAATTGCTCGGCTACCTTTACCTCGCTGAGTTGCTCGCCGGGCTGAAAATTGCCGGCCGATATCTCTTGGCGCAAGGCGGTGGCGACGGACTGGGAAAGCATGCCCCTCACCTTACTGAATGGGTGAGGCGTCAACGGCCATTCCGTATGACTTAAAGATCTAAAAGTTCTAAAGAGGCGGCGAAGTTCTAAAAGATCTAAATGGAAGGTCTGGCATAGTGATTCCGGATAAGAATCCTTTTCGCCCCAGTTTGGGCGCGTCGCCGGTGCAGCTGGCTGGGCGCGAATTTGAAATCAGCTCGTTTAACTATGGGCTCGTGGGTGGTGTGGGCAGCATGCAGCGCGCCTTGCTGGTCAGCGGTACTCGCGGGGTGGGCAAAACCGTGCTGCTCAATGAGTTCGAAGAATCCGCGCGCCGCCTAGGGTGTGTTGTTATCCGCGCCTATGCGGATGCCCAGATGGTAGCGCAGCTGCGCAATTCCACGATTCCGGAAGCCATCGAGGAGCTGGACTATACGGAGAAGACGGGCCGCAAGATCACGGGATTCTCTGTGGCGGGCGTGGGATCTGTGACGACACAATTGCCCCACAACCAGGCCCAGCCCAGCTTGGTCTCGCGGCTGCGTAGCCTCTTGAAGGCCGCGCGTGCGCATGATGCTGGAGTCTTGTTGACTGTCGATGAGGTGCAAGCGGCTTCCGTGGGCGAGCTTGCGCAGCTTGCCACCGCCATCCAGGATCTCATTCGGGACGAGTACGATATCGCCTTCGCCGCCGCGGGATTGACCTTCGGGGTAGAAGAACTATTGGAGCACGAGGGCACCACCTTTTTGCGCCGCGCTCAAAGGTTGGAATTGGGGCTGCTTGATGATGCCACCGTAGCCGAGACCCTGCATAGCACCGCCACCGCGGCTGGGCGCGGTTTCAGCGAGCGCGCTTTGGAAGAGGCGACCGCATTGGTGCAGGGGTATCCGTACCTATTGCAGTTGGTCGGCGCTTTGGCGTGGACCCATGCGGTACTCGATGGCGCGCGAGATTCCAGCGCATATGGGCAACCAGGTGCACAAGATTGCGTTGAAGAATGTTCCGGACGCCCAGCGCGCTTTTCTCAACGCCATGGCGGAGCTGGAAGCCGAACACGGACCTGATATTCCCACCGGTGCCATCGCGGCGCACCTGGGCAAGACTCCCAATGCCATTTCCATGGCCCGCAAGCTGCTTTTAGAACGCGATCTCATCGCCAGCCACCGCTATGGAACCGTGCGCTTTCTCTTGCCCTACCTGGGTGAGTTTCTGCGCGGCCAAGCACCCAGGTAGGCCGCACGCGCTAGTCGATGGTCGCAATCACCGTCGCGGAATCCAGGCGGTCGCCCTCCTTAGCGAGGATCTTGATGGTGCCGCCACGCGGGGCCTTGATGGCAGATTCCATCTTCATGGCCTCGACCGTGGCGATGGAATCGCCCTCGGAGACGCTATCGCCATCGGATACATTCCAGGCCACGAGGTTGGCCTCGAAGGGGGAGGTGACCGCGTTATCGTCGGTGGACTGCGCCCCGGCCGTCGAGGGAGCGGTGGCACCAGAACCATCCGCGGCGCCCGCACCAGCGCCGGCACCGGCACCGGCGCCTGCGAGGAAGTCCATGGGCACGCCGATATTGACGAGCTTGCCATCGATTTCCACCGCGACCGTCCGGCGCTTGGTGTAGATGGCCTCGACCTTGTCTACCTGGTTGGCGGCAGAGGGACGGTAGTTGTGGTCGAGCCAGTCAGTAAAGACGCCGATTTCGCTGGCGCCGGCATCGGCCTCAGCGGAAGACGCAGTGCCAATAAGTGCTGGCTCGTCCATCATGTCGCGGTGGAAGGGCAGCACGGTGCGCACGCCGGAGACGTCAAACTCGCGCAGCGCCTGGCGCGAGCGGGCGAGGGCTACCTCGCGCGTGGGGCCCCACACTATGAGCTTGGCAATGAGCGAGTCATAGTACGGCGGGATAATGGATCCCGAGCGGACAGCCGAATCGACGCGGATGCCGGGGCCAGTGGGCGGCTCGAAGGAGACGATGGTGCCGGGGCAGGGGGCAAAACCGTTGAGGATGTCTTCTGCATTGATGCGGAACTCAAAGGCGTGGCCGGTGGAATCCGGATCCTCAGAGATAGACAGGGGCTCGCCTGCGGCGATGCGGAATTGCTCGGCGATGATATCGGTGCCGGTCACGACCTCGGTCACAGGGTGTTCAACCTGGACACGGGTATTGACCTCCAAGAAAGAAATGGTGCCGTCCTCGGAAACGATGTATTCCACGGTGCCGGCGCCGGTATAGCCCACGTGGGAACAAATGGAGCGCGCGCCTTCGATGATGCCGGTGCGCTGAGCATCGGAAAGCGCGGGCGCAGGGGCCTCCTCGATAAGTTTTTGGAAGCGGCGCTGGGTGGAGCAATCGCGGGTGCCCAGCACGCGGACGTTGCCGTGGGTATCCGCCAAGACCTGCGCCTCCACGTGGCGCGGGTGGGTCAGGAACTTCTCCACGTAGCACTCGGCGCGGCCGAAGGCCTCCATGGCCTCGCGCCCGGCGGAGTTAAACGCGCCCTCGATCTCATCCATGGAGTCCACGACCTTAAGGCCGCGCCCGCCGCCGCCATAAGCTGCCTTGATGGCAATGGGTAGGCCATGCTCCTCGGCAAAGGCGCGGGCCTCCTGCCAATCATCGATGGGATCTGAGGTGCCCGGAGCCAGGGGCGCGCCGACCTCTTCAGCCACGCGGCGCGCGGCAATCTTATCGCCCAACAGCTCGATGGACTCCGGGGAGGGGCCGATCCACACCATGCCGGCATCGGTGACGGTGCGGGCGAAGTCGGCGTTTTCGGAGAGGAAACCGTAGCCCGGGTGGATGGCATCGGCGCCAGCGCGCACGGCGATATCCAGCAGCGCCGGGATATTCATGTAAGTATCGGCGGCGGTATTGCCGGGCAGCGCATAGGCTTCATCGGCAACCTGGGTGTGCAGGGCACCGGCATCGGCCTCGGAATAAATGGCGACGGACTTAATGCCCAAGTCGCGGGCCACGCGGGCAATGCGCACGGCGATTTCGCCGCGGTTAGCAATGAGGACGGTTTTAATCTGCATTTTCTTCTCCAGTATTTAAAGCTTGAGGTGTCACGAGGCGGAAGGTCACGCGCGCGCCGGGCGGGAGCTGCGCGGCGATGTCGATATCTTCTTCCAGCACGGTGGCGATGACGGGATAGCCGCCGGTGACGGCATGGTCGCGCAGGAAGACCACCGGCTTGCCATTCGGTGGGATCTGGATGGAGCCGGCCACCATTCCCTCGGAGGGCAACTCGCCGTCTTTCACGCGTTGCACGGTGATGTTCCCATCTGCGGAGGCTTCAGAAGCCTCCGCGCCGTCTTTCGCCCCGGAAAGCCTGAGGCCAACGCGGTTGGAATCAGAGGAAACGACCCATTCGGTATCCAGGAAGGTAGAGATATTATCGCCAAACCAGTCATCGCGCGGACCCAGCACGCAGCGCAGCGTCGCGCGCGTTTTGCCAGCGGAATCGGCGGATACGCGCAGAGGATTGACCAATTGCGCATCCGTCATGCCGGTCGAGCGCGGCAGCACGCCGATGACATCGCCAGTGGTGACGGGATCGGGGCCGAGGCCAGAAAGGACGTCGGTGGCAGAGGACCCCAGTTCGGATTCGGCAATGATGCCGCCGCGAATGGCAACGTAGTTGCGCATGCCCACCGTTGCGGCACCGACCGTCACGGTCTGGCCAGCGGTAACGAGCACCGGGCGGGCGAGGTGCACGGGCATCTCACCCAGGCGAACGCGGGCGGTGGCGCCGGTAACGCAGATGACGGTATCGGTCAGCGCGCGCAGCTTAATGCCGCCGATATTTTCTAGCACCGTCGCACCCCGCGGATTGCCCACGGCGACATTCGCGGTTGCCGCGGCGGCGTGATCGGCGGCACCGGAGGGCGTCACGCCGAGGTCGCCTACGCCGGGGCGGCCAAGGTCTTGAAAAAGCGTGAGCAGGCCGGCATCGAGGACCTCCATGCGGGGCAGACGGGCCGGCGAGCGCTTGGATTCCGCGCTGCGATCCACCAAGTCCGGTAGCTCGTCCACGGCGCGGTAGCGCACGCGGTCACCGGGCTGCACCAATGCGGGCGGGTTCGCGTGCGAATCCCACATCGGGGTATTGGTGGTGCCGAGCAACTGCCAGCCACCTGGTGAAACGCGCGGGTAGACCGCCGAGAACTCGCCTGCGATGCCTACGGCGCCAGCCGGAACGGCGGTGCGCGGATCGGAGCGGCGGGACACGGCCTTGGCCTGGGCAGGATCGGAGGGCGCGCAGTAGGTAAAGCCGGGAGCAAAGCCGCCAAAGGCGGCAGTCCACTCGGTAGAGGTATGCCAGTCAATTAAGGCCTCGCGCGACATGCCGAGGAGCTCGGCGGCGGCGTCGACATCTTCGCCATCGTAAAGCACGTCGATGTCTACCGTGCGCGCCTCTTTTGCGGTAGCGGCGGCAGGGGAGAAGTCCGTCAGGAACTCTGCGGCCGCGCGCGCGGAATTAGGCGCCTCAAAGGTAATGAGCAATGTGGTGGCAGCGGCAATGCAATCCACCTGGTTCTTGAGCGGTTTAGCAGACAGCGCAGCATGCCACGCCATGACCTGCTCGAGCCCGTCTAAATCAACGAGCAGGGCGCGGGTGCCAACGAAGTGAATATGCGGCATTATATAAAGCTCCGAATGTCGATTCCTTCCGCGCTGAGGCGCTCGACCACACCGCGCAGCAATTTCACGGATCCCGGTGAATCACCGTGGGTGCACACGGATTGGGCATCGACATCGAGCGTCGTGCCGTCGATGGCGGTAATGGATCCGGTTTGGGCGACTTCTAGCACGCGCTTGACGACATCCCCTTCATCCCCCAATACCGCATTGTCCTGCTTGCGTGAGACCAGCGTGCCATCGGGGTTGTAATTGCGGTCCGCAAATGCCTCGCGGATGACGGTGAGGCCTTGCGATTCTGCAATATCGACCGCGCGGCCGCCCGGCAGCAGCATCACAGGTAGATCCCCGAAGGCCTTAATGCCCGCGATGACACCCTTGGCCTGTGCCTCGTCCTTGACGATGGTGTTGTACATCGCCCCATGCGGCTTCACGTAGGACACCCGTGTGCCATTGGCGCGCGCCAGCGCGTCAAGCGCACCAATTTGGTAGGTGATCTCGTCCGCGAGCTCCGCCGCGTTGTAGTCGATGAAGCGGCGGCCGAAGCCGGCCGGATCGTTATAGCCCACGTGTGCACCGACCGTTACTCCCGCACGCGCCGCGGCCTCAAGGGTCTGGGCAATGGAGTGCGGGTCACCGGCGTGGAAGCCGGTGGCGACATTGGCAGAAGAGACCATCTCCAGCATCGCGGCATCATCGGCTACCGGGTTGCCAGCGGTGGTTTCACCCAAGTCCGCGTTGAGATCAATGTGGAGCGAAGCCATTCAACACCGTCCTTAATTGTTGAACAATAAGTGTGAATCTTAGTGTAACCCGTGCCACTGCCATTTGTGAAGGCGGTTACGTTTTCGGGGGCGTGGTATCGGTGGAACAGCTCCTTGCTGGGCAGGCTGAGGCCAAGGCAGAAGACTAAGACTCCACGGCGGCTTGTGGCTCGACTTGGAGGACAGAGGCGATAACCTCTTCTGCTTCTTCACGGGAGCTGGCCGCGTGCAGTTGGGCGCGGAAATCTTCCTTCATGATGGCGCGAGCGAGGGTGGACAGCAGCTTCAAGTGCTGTTTCCCAGCGTCATCGGGCACGGCGATAAGGAACGCTAAGCTCGTGGGTCCTTCTCCGGTGCCCCAGGTGATGCCACCTTCGGGAAGCCGGGCGAAGGCCAGCGTCGGTGTGGTAACCCCAGCGGAACGAGCGTGCGGGATGGCCACGCCGTGGCCTACGCCGGTGGAGTGTTGGGCCTCGCGGTGAAGGGCGGCATCGGCAACTGCAGCGGCGTCGCTAATGCGGCCATCGGCTGCGGCGAGGGAAACGAGCGACTTGATGACGGCCTCGGAGTCATTACCGAGTGGCTCATCGAGGCTGATGGTAGAGGTACCGAGAAGCGGGAGCACTGTGGGCTCCTCCGTGTTCTCCTCTGTTTCCGGGGAGCGTTGGGTCAGGCGAATGAGCAGGAGCATGAGCGCGGCACACACGGCAACGCCGCAGAGCATGGACAGGAAGAACCAGGCCACCTGATCCACCGCGCCGAGAACGGCGACGATGGGGCCGCCGTGCATGACATGATCTCGGACGCCAAACGCGCCGGCCATGGCACCGGCGACGGCACCGCCCACCACGTTGGCCGGGATGACCTGCAGGGGGCGCGCCGCGGCCAAGGGAATGGCGCCTTCGGTGATGCCGAAAAATCCCATAAATAGTGCGGCGATACCGGAGTCCTTTTCCGCCTTATTGAACCAACCGCGGCGCAGGAGGGTAGCCACGCCCACGGCGAGCGGCGGAACCGCAATCGCGGCGGCGGCCATACCCATCGGGGCGGCATTTCCCGCGGCGATCATGCCGCCGCCAAACAGGAAAGCAGTCTTATTGAAGGGCCCGCCCATATCGAAGGCGATCATCGCGCCGATGATAAGTCCCAGCACAATCGCAGACGAGCCCTGCAGCCCGCCGAGGTATTCGGTCATGGCTTCAAAGGCGGTGGCAATCGGCGCGCCGATGAAATAGATGAAGGCTAGGCCCACTATCAGCGTGGTGAAAATCGGGATGACGATAATCGGCCAAATCGGCGCGATGAATTTGTGCACCGGAATCTTCTTGATCGCAAGGGCCACGTAGCCGGAGAGAATACCGGTGACGATACCTCCCAAGAATCCGGCGCCAGCCTCGGACCCGTACAGCGAACCGGTTGTGGCGATGAGCCCGGTAATAAGGCCCGGTGCCAACCCCGGCCTATCCGCGATGCCAACAGCAATGTAGCCCGACAAGACCGGCACCATCAGCGAAAATGCCAGGCCACCGAGCTCATTGAGCGTATTCCAGAAGCTATCTTCAGGAATCGACAGTCCTTCCGGCGTGGGCGTGCCACCCAATGACAGCGCCACGGCGATGAGCAATCCGCCGGTAACCACGAAGGGAATCATGTGGGAAACGCCGTTCATCAGCGCCTTGTACATGGTCTGCCCAATACCGCGCAGCCCAGCATCTTCCGCGGTGTCCTCTGCCTCGCTTGCCGATGTCCCCTTATCCTCCCCCTTCCACTCTGCCGCCTCCAAGGACTTGGTCAACAGCTGCTCGGGGTGTTTGATGGCCTCGTCCACGCCGGTGGCCACCAAGCGCTTGCCGTGGAATCGGTCCTTTGCGATGACGGTATCGGCACCGATGACAATGGCATCGGCTTGCTCAATGTCTTGTGTGCTGAAGTTACCCTCCACGCCGATCGAACCGTGCGTTTCAATCTTGATGCGGTAGCCCAGCTTTTCGGCGGCAGCCTCTAAGTTCTCGGCGGCCATATAGGTATGGGCGATACCCGTTGGGCAAGCCGTGATGGCGAGAATGAAAGGCGAAGAATCTGATGTGCTCATACTCTTATTAAAGGCACCCGGTTAAACGAGCACAAGAGAATTGGAAGGTTCTTTGCGCAGGGGCCGGCGTGCAAGGGCCCTATGCGCAACCTCCTCTATGCAGGGTCCGATGTACGGGAGCTAATGTGCAGGGTCCTATGCGCAACCTCCTGTGTGCAGTGTCCGATGTGCAACCTCCTCTGCATCAACTGAAGGCGCGATGCGATTTTTGAAGGGCGAGTTTGCTCAAACTGTGCAAAGGACCTATAGCATCGCGGAGATCGCACAAGCGCTGACCGGCGGTACCCTAGAAACAGAACTAGAACTAGAAACAGAACCGAAACCGCCCGCACTTGGGGAGCACGAATGAATCGTGCCCACTTGAAACGAAGAAAGCCGCATCGTGAGTACAGCATCGCCGGATAATATCCTGCTCTACCTGCCAGGAAAGCAGGAAGAGCAGATTCGGGAGATCTTTGCCGGTCTGGCCGAGCGCGGATTCCCCGTGCAGAACCAGCGCCCGCATATTACGGTGACCTTCGCGCCGGAGATGGACCCCGACGTTGTAGAGCTTGCCGCGGAGCTTTTACCGGCGGTTATTCCGGCGACGTTTCGGCGCGTGGGAAACGTCATCTTCGGCACCAAGCGGAAACGAACCGTGGCGTGGTTATTAGAAACTAGCGATGAACTCGAAATGGCAGCGCGGAAGATTAGCGCCGCCAATCCTGAGGGGCGCGGTCCGCGCTGGACCCCGCACTTGACGATGGGCCTGCGCTTACCGCGCGAGGATGTGGGTGGCTATTTAACCGCGATGGATGAACTGACGTCCTCGCACTTCAAGGAACTTAACGCAGTAGAAGCTGCATATTGGCGCCCGCGCACACAAGAAAAGACGGTGCTAGCGGGAGGCTAGCCAGCGCGAAATCGATTTAACGTATTGCGTATATACATCTAATACTCGCGGGATTGAATTGGAGACGATTCCCAAGTCCACTTCAACGTAGTGGTGAGTAATGACATTGCGCAAAGCCAGACTCTTATAGAAATCTTGCTCCAGGTCGGCGGGTAAAACGCTCGCGCGAATGAGATCTTCGAAACCGCGACGGCTACTAGAGTCCGCAACGTTTAAGGTCGTTGCCGCAATGTGTTGGTTAATATCCGTGGCAAGATCGATTACTTGCTGCAGCATGAAAAACACGGCATACATTTGTGAAAGGTCAGAGCGCAGTTGTTTCGCATCTGAATCCCGGTATTTTTCAAGCTCGCCAAGTATGCGCCGGAGGGAGACAAGCCTTTTGCGGATAGTGTCAGATTGGAAATCCCGTGGACTCATGACATTAAGCTCCTGAGCTCGAACTCGCGACGGTACGCCGTATTGATGTACTCCCGTGCCGCCATCATTTGCAGCGTTCCATACTTGGAATTGGACGGATCGACCAAGAGCTCGCACTTTTGCAGAGCTTCATGTTGCGCCACCGTGTCTGCGGTATCTAGGCACATGAGATCGATGCCGTCGCCGTAGCGGGCGTAAAACGCCGTGGCAACGTCGAGTACGTTGGGACGCTCAGCTTTCGCGCGCGAGAAATCGACCGAATAGGCAAGGTCAACATCATTCGCATTGGCGGCATCTACGTGCGCGCTGCCAAAAAGAACCAGCAGGTCAATGCCGGTATCCAAGCAGAATGACTCCAAGGAACCGTCATCGGCCTCAGCGCGCAACCGCGCGACAAGCTGTGCTGGAGTACTCATAACCATCACCTTACCAACGCCGTCAGCAGGCAGAGACGCGCAGAATTGCGATGTGCTTAAAGCAGCGCCTGAATCTCGCGGGCGACGCGCAAGACGGTGAGGTCCTGGCCCGGCTTGCCGATGACCTGCACCGCATCACCCACTCCCGTGGTGTCCCTCGTGTGCAGCGGGATAGTGATCGCCGGCCAGCCCACGACATTGAATGGCTCGGTCCAGCGGCGCAGGCTGGCAGCGGAATCCGCAGTGTTTTCTTCGGTGATGTCGTCCCATTTGATGGGGCCGGCGTCGAGGGTGGGGGTGAGGATGATGGGGGAGGCATCGAAAAGCGTTAGTGCTTCCTCGCGCAACTCCTCTACCTGCTGCGCTGCAGCGTCGTAGTCTGCCTGAGAAATATCCTGCCCGCCGAGGATGCGCTCCAAGATGACATCCTGGTACTTATCCCGCTGGTCAAGGTAGGGCTGGTGGACGTCATAAGCCTCCTTGACGCGCATCGGAGCGTAGAGCTTCGCGGTGGTAGCGATGGTGGATTCGAGCTGGGAGTAATCGAGGCGCTCTACGGCTGCGAACGCGGAATCCTGCAGCGCAGACAGCAGACCAGCAAAGCGCTCACCTTTGGTTTGCAACGCAGAGACATCGATGGTGGATACATTCTCGGCCGGAGTGGGTGCCTCATCCACCGTGGCTAGCAGGGCCTGCTCGATGAGCTCGATGGAGCTGGCGAAGAAACCGATGCAATCGAAGCTCGGCGCGAAGGGGAAGACGCCATCGAGCGGGATCGTACCGGTGGTGGGCTTAAAACCGAGGACGCCCTGGCTGGCGGCCGGGACGCGCACGGAACCGGCGCTATCGGAACCCACCGTGAGATCTAGCGCCTCGCACGCAACCAGCGCCGCCGACCCAGAGCTGGATCCGCCGCCGCAGACCTGTGGATCGCGAGGATTGATCACGCGCCCATACGCGGAGGCGTCACCCAAGATGCCATAGGAAAACTCCTGGAGGTTGGCCTTGGCAACGGGAATCGCGCCGGCATCCATTAGCCGCTGTGCCACCGTGGCATTCATGGTCGGAGCCGGTCCCATATCCACGTTGGTGCCACAGGTCATTGGCACCCCGGCGATATCCACGATGTCTTTAAAAGCAACAGGCAATCCGCGCAGCGTAAGTGCAGTATCTACGGCATCCTCATCAAAAGGAATGGTGGAAATCACCGCGTTAAAATCTTGCTGTGCCTGGGTCAGGCGGTCAGAAATTGAAGGCATGGCGGGGCGAATTCCTTTCCACGACGGTTTATACCGTTTACGGGGTGAGTTGCTGCTTTCCAGGGTACAGCTGGTGAGCACAGAGGAATTGAAGCTGCGCCACAGGATGAGACCGTGGCAGTCTTCACCGACCAAAAGTAGGCTCAAGATATGACGCGAAAAATTATTCTGGACTGCGACCCCGGCCATGATGACGCAGTAGCTTTGCTCTTGGCCATGGGCAATCCCAACATTGATTTGCTGGGCATTACCACCGTCGGAGGCAACCAGACCTTGGACAAGGTCGCCCGCAATGCGCTGGTGGTCAAGGAGATCGCCGGCCACCCAGAGATTCCGGTCTACGCCGGCTGCGATCGCCCGCTCGTGCGCCCCGTAGAAGTTGCTGAGTCCATCCACGGCTCCACCGGCATGGATGTTAATGGCGTCGAGCTTCCGGACCCAAGCACCGCGCTTGCCGATGCCCACGCCATCGACTTCATCATCGACATCATCATGGCCCATGAACCCGGCACCATTACCTTGGTTCCAACGGGTCCGTTGACCAATATCGCTATGGCCGCGCGCAAAGAACCGCGCATCGTAGAGCGTGTCAAAGAGGTTGTGCTTATGGGCGGCGGCTACCACGAAGGCAATTGGTCCCCAGTCGCCGAATTCAATATCAAGATCGATCCTGAGGCAGCACATATCGTCTTCGAAGAGCCGTGGTCGGTCACCATGGTCGGGCTCGACCTTACCCACCAAGCACTAGCAACAGCCGAGGTCGAAGCCGAAATTAAGGCGTTGAATACGCCCGTCTCAGACTTTGTTGTCGGCCTCTTCGGCTTCTTCCGTGAGGCGTATCAGCAAAACCAAGGATTTACGGATCCTCCGGTTCACGATCCATGCACGGTGGCTTACCTCATCGATCCGAGCATCGTGCAAACCCGCAAAGCACCCGTGCATGTCGAGCTCGCCGGCGTACTTACCACCGGCATGACCGTGACTGACCTGCGGGAACCCGCTGATGACAGCTGCCATACCCAGGTCGCTACCAAGCTGGATCATCCGGGATTCTGGAAATTGGTAACTGACGCCCTCAAAAATCTCGCCTTTAAAGATAGATATTAGGGAAATCGTGTCAACCGGACGCCAGCTCGACAGATACACACCTGAATTGGAGGTCCCCAACAGTGAATTGAAAAAAAGTCTTTGGATTCTGGGAAGTATGTGTAATGGACATCGGATTTAAATCCGGTCATGACTTCTGAAACCACAGTGAGGTTTCTGCTGTCTGCTATAACGTGCTCAAGTTCAGGAATTTTTCCCCTTAATTCGGCCCAGTCACTCGAAAAACGATCGTCGTAAAGAGTTTTTACTGAATCGACCACGATTAAGGCGTTTTCATTGTGTTTCCATACAAATGCTGAATTGCATTCGTCATCGCTGAGGAAGGAGTGGTCGGGTTCTCTTCCCTGAACTTTTACTGTCGAAATAGGCCACTTTGGTTCAGGCTTTTTGAACTTTTTATTGGCTAGATTTTCAAGAGCGATCAAAAATCTGTCGTTTTGGACTGTCCTTGGGAGGTAAGAGTGTCTTTCTTGCTCGATTAATTCGGCTTGCGCTATCTTTGAGGCAAGAACCTTTTCGGAGTATGGTCCATTTTCGTACCCAAAAATATCCCAGTAAACGGGAATATTTAGATCGGGCCGTGCCGACATCACCCCAGTTAAGCGGTGTCGCCCGTTGGTGACTTGCCATGGAGAATTATTTTCAGGATCTCTCCCAAAGCAAGTACTTGCTTTGGGAGGATCTATGAGCCAGCTTTTTAAAATCCTGGCTGTTGTAGGGGATACATTGGAAATGTTGAGGTCGTGAAAGAGGAATGGTCTTAGATTATTTGCTATTTCATACCAATCAGGCTGACTTGGATAACGATGCTCCTTGGTCGGATCCTCAACCTTTGCCCCGAAACTGTCGAGTCTTTGTTTTGAGAATTCAAACCAGTGTTCATTAATTGTGTGCCGACCCATATGATTAAGATATCATATAGGAATAAGTGTTCTAGGAAATTTTAGCTAATACCGCCGGAATGTTCTGTTCTTAGCTTGCCTTCTCGCTATTCTGAGCGGTAGTAGAGGAGTGGATAAACTCGATAGAAAGAACCCAGCCTGAGGAGTCACCATGAACCAGAATACATTCCGTCATGTCGTCGTCATGGGAGTCTCTGGCTCGGGCAAGACGACGGTGGGGCAGGCCCTGTCGCCGTTGGTGGGGCTAGAGTACCGCGACGGCGATGATATGCACCCGCAGACAAATATCGACAAGATGGCCGCGGGAACGCCGCTGAATGATGAGGACCGGGAGCCGTGGCTAAAACAGATTGGTCAGTGGCTGGCGGATAGGCCAGAAGGTGCGATGGTGGGGTGCAGCGCGTTGAAGCGAAAGTATCGAGATCTGATTAGAAAGTACTGCCCAGGCGTGGCGTTTGTGCACGTACATGGTGACTTTGATGTGTTGTATGAGCGGATGCAACACCGGCCGGGACACTTCATGCCAGCGTCGCTGTTGCAGTCGCAGTTCGACACCTTGGAGCCGCTGGAAGAGGACGAAACTGGCCGCGTTTTCGATGTGACGCGACCAGCGGAAGATATTGCAGAAGACGCTGCTGCTTGGATAAAGACCGGCGCCTAAAAGACTGCAGCCGCGCCGTAGAGGACTAGGACGAGTGCGAAGCCAATGACGGAGATGAGCATCTGATTAACGGTCCATGTCTTCAGCGTTGTCATCGTGTCCATGCCCATCAGGCGGCCGACGAGCCAGAAGCCGGAATCGTTAACGTGCGAGCCGAAGACCGAACCGGCGGCGGTGGCCACAACGATGAGTGCGAGTTGGAGCTCGGTGAAACCGCCAGCTTCCACGGCGGGAACCATGAGGGCAGCAGCAGTGGTGAGTGCGACGGTGGCTGAACCTTGTGCCAGGCGGAGGGCTACGGCGATGAGATAGCAGGCCAGGATGACGGGGATGCCGAGGCCGGAGAGGGAATCGGCAAGCGCATCGCCAATGCCTGAGGTGCGAAGCACCCCGCCGAACATGCCGCCTGCACCGGTAATGAGCACGACAGAACAGATAGGGCCAAGCGAGGAGTCAACGAGTTTTTCCAGCGCCGTCTTTTCCACGCTGCGGCGCAAGCCGAGGACTACCAGCGCGATAAGCACTGTAATCAGCAGTGCGATTGGAGTTTGGCCGAGCATGACGAAGAACCTGACCCACGTGGCATCGGCATCGATTGTGCCGTAGGAAGCTAGGGCGTTGAGCCCAGTATTAAAGAAGATGAGCACCATCGGGATGAGCAAAATAGAAATCACTGTGGTGGCGGAGGCAGGTTTTAAGGGTTGTTCTTCCTTTTCAAGGGCAGGCCCGGCGATGGCGTCAGTGACCTTGAATGGGAACTTCTTTCCGGCAAAAAGTCCAAAGCGGTAGCCGGAGATATACCAGGTAGGCAGGGCCAACAGTAGGCCGACGAGCAGCACCAGGCCGAGATCGGCGCCGTAGAATTCACTGGCGGCGACAGGACCGGGGTGCGGTGGCAGGTAGACATGCATGACAGAAAATGCGCCGGCGGCTGGCAGGCCAAAAGCAATGACTGGGCCATTCAAGCGGCGGGCGACGGCAAAGATAACCGGCAGCATCACGATAAGACCAGCGTCGAAGAAGATAGGAAAGCCCATAATCAGTGAGGCAATGCCGAGTGCAAGGGGTGCTTTATTTTCGCCAAAGCGGCGAACCATGGCATCGGCAAGCGACTGAGCACCGCCGGAAGCTTCCACGAGCCGGCCGATCATGGCGCCGAGTCCCACCAGAAGCGCCACCGAGCCAAGGGTCGAGCTGAAACTTTCCGTCATCGTAGGGACAATGCCTTCGAGCGGTATGCCAGCTGCAAGTGCTGTCAGCGCGGAGACCACCAGCAGAGTGAGAAAAGCGTGGAGCTTTAAATATATAACCAGCACCAAAATCACAGCGATTGCAGCGACCGCAATCCCTAGCAGCGGACCAGTGGACAATGTGGGTTCCCACGTCTCCATAGAGAAGGCTCCTTTTCATGTGCAAACCTTTGAATATGGGCAACGTTAGCAGTAGCTCTGCTAGCCGATGCCCACATTTCCCCAACGTGGCTTATCCACCGCCCCGAAACTGGGCATATAAAAATCCCCTGGTTCCAGTGAAGGACCAGGGGAGAAGTCGAGGCGTGCTTAGTCGAACTGACCTTGGATGATGGCGGCCGCATCGAGCGGGGTTACGTGATAGGAGATCGGGTTCTGGTTGGAACCTGCCATAAGTGCGCCGGCGCAGGAATGTCCCGCGCCCATCATGTGGCCTAGCTCGTGAGCAATGGTGCCTTGGAGCGCCTCAGGGTAGGTGGCGTTGGGCATCTTGATGGACACCAACTTGTGATCTGGGTAAGCCGAGCCTTGGACGTAGCCGCGGGGATCCGGATTGTAGATGATGGAAATGGTGTCATCATCAGCTTCGGAAGGATTTACTTCCTTAAGGGAAGCTTTCCCCTCGAGAGCCTCGTTCCACTCGGCAACGGCGGCGTCCAGCTGCTTGCGGTATGGGAAGTTATCCGCCACTTTGTACTTCAGTACGCCATCGCTGAAATAAGGTTTCACAGAGTCCTCATCGTGGAGGATGGAAGGATCTGGAACCGGCTTGCCCTCGTTAGCCAGTTTGGTGATGGCCTTGCAGGTTCCAGGATCGATGATGGAACGTACTGGGTTGCTCTTTGCGTTCGCGGCCGGCGCGGCGATAGTGCCGAGAATGGCGGTGGTGGCAAGGGCGGTGACAGATAGCTTCTTCAGAGAGCGCATCGGCAGTTAGTGACCTTTCGATTGGCTTTATCGTTCGTGGAGTGCAGTTGGCCTTAGCAATATCCGCGGGAAACAGAATTGCGTGGATGTCTCAGGCAAGCGAGAAACAAACAATTTTTGCTACACCGGGCAAAATAGAAATTTACATTGTTAACTTCGCTTTGTCGACTCTAATTTAGACGCTCACCAGTAGTAGAGCTAAATAGGTGGATACGGTCAGGATCTGGGGAAACGCGGAAAGTGTCACCAATCGTGTAATCACGGCGAGCACTTACCAATATCCCAGTTTGTCCGCCCATGCGGGTCGTCGACTGGAGATTTTCGCCCGAGTCTGCCAAGTCGCCATAGAGGTAGGTTTGATTGCCGAGCTCTTCAACGTGCTTAACGGTAAATTCCGCGCCTTCCTCTGTGTGCACCCAATCTTCAGGGCGAACGCCAACGGTAACGGAATGCGCACCATCGAAGTCGTAATTCGCCAAGTTGATGCGAGTAGATCCCAGTGAAAGCTGACTAGAGGTGTGCGCGAGGTTGTAGATATTCATGGCAGGGGAGCCGATGAAGCCGGCAACGAAGACGTTCTGGGGGCGGTCGTAGATTTCACGAGTGGTATCTACTTGTTGTAGGACACCTGCATTAAGCACCGCGACGCGGTCACCCATGGTCATTGCTTCGGTCTGGTCGTGGGTTACGTATACCGTGGTCGTGCCAAGGCGACGTTGCAAATTTGAAATCTGCGCGCGGGTGGATACGCGCAGTTTTGCATCCAGGTTGGATAATGGCTCGTCCATGCAGAATACAGCTGGTTCGCGCACGATGGCGCGGCCCATCGCTACGCGCTGGCGCTGGCCACCTGAAAGATTTGCGGGCTTTCGGTCAAGCAGATCCTCCATCTGCAAGATTTTGGCGGCTTCTTGCACCCGCGTCTTAATCTGGTCCTTGGGTACTTTCCGGTTCTCCAAAGCGAAGGACATATTCTGCGCGACCGACATATTCGGGTACAGGGCGTAGTTCTGAAAGACCATGGCTACGTCTCGATCTGATGGGCTGACTCCAGTGACGTCTTTTCCTCCGATCCGAATGGAACCTCGGTCGGTCGGCTCAAGGCCCGCGAGCATTCGCAAGCTGGTGGATTTTCCGCAGCCAGAAGGCCCGACGAGGACCAAAAACTCGCCATCGGAAATATCTAGATTAAGACGGTCAACTGCGGGGCGCTCCGCGTCTTTGGAGTAGATGCGGCTTGCTCCATCAAATGTGACAGTAGCCATGGTGTTACCTTTCAGATACTAAGGAGAATTGGCAAGATTAGCCGTTAATGACGGGCTTTACCTGGTTGTCATAAATGGACTGCAGAGTCTTTTCCAGATCCGTGAGCACCTTGGTGACATCGTCGCGGTTGGTGACGATCTTCTCGAAGGCACCACCAATCTCCTGATCTGCACCAGGGAGGAATACACGGGCGTTGTCCTGTGGGCGTGTTTCTGGAAGCTGCTTGATAGCAGTTTCGAAATTCGGGTTCTCTTCCATGAATTTCTTCTGATCTTCGTTGTCGGCAGCAGAAGAGCGGACTGGCATATAACCCACATTTTGGGACCAGTATGAGGTGTTTTCCTCGTTCGTGATGAAATCAATCAGCTTAATGGCTGCCAACTGGCGGTTCTTGCTAATACCGGAAGGAATGGCGAGGCCGGCACCTCCGGTGGGGCAAGCGCCGTCTCCCTTTGGATTGGGAAGGAATGCGGTTCCTAACTCGAAGTCAGCGGTATCAGTGATACCTGCAAGATCGCCTGTGGATAGGACAGTGGCTGCAGCGCGTCCGGTACCGAATTCCATGGCCATGTCATTGCCCATGTAGGAATAGCCATTCTTGTTATCGGTAACATCCTTGAGCCATTCCACAGCCTCGATGGTTTTGTCATCAGTGAACTTCAAATCCCATTCATCGGAGTAGGCGCCGCCCTTAGACCACAAGGGGCCTTGGAAAATCCATCCCAAGTAGCCGACTGCATCGCCCCAGCCAAAGGGCTTCATTTTAGAATCAGCGCTGGCGAGCTTTTCAGACCACTCATCCATTTCGTCCCAAGACTCCGGTCCGCGGTCCGGCAAGCCAGCCTTCTTCCACGCGTCCTTGTTGTAGTAGAACAGGGGAGTCGACCGGGCAAAGGGAAGCGCGAAGTGGCCGCCGTCGTAGTTGTAGTCCTCATAGAGCGGTTGGACATAGCTTGAAAGGTCAATATCGGCTTCTTTGGCTAGATCATCAACATTGGCAATCTGCCCATTGATGGCGAAGTTATACCACCACACATCAGACAGAACCACGATGTCTGGAAGATCAGATCCTGTGAGTGCAGCATTAAACTTTTGTGCTGCTTCCTCGTAGTTCTTTCCTGCGTCAACAAGGTTGACCTTGATATCAGGGTTTTCCTTCTCGAAGCGAGAGATGATTTCTTTTTCGATGTCCTTTGAGGAAGCTGGGTGGTTGGACCACCACGTCAATTCCGTGACCTCGCCACCATCGCCACCGTCGCTACTGCCTTGGGAACTAGTAGATGAGGTGCCAGCACAAGCGGCAAGAAATGTAGCGGTAGAAGCAGTGGAAGCTAGCGCGAGAAACTTACGGCGAAGCATGGGTATCTCCTTATATAGAAGTCAGATTGAGAAGGATAGGGTGATAACGGCGAGCGTGATAGGGATAGAAGCCTTCTAACCTTTGACGGCGCCAGTGGTGAGACCTTGAATCATGTATTTCTGCAGGCCAAGGAAGATGACGACCATCGGAAGAATGGTGAGAACGGTTGCTGCCATTACTGGTCCCCAGTTAGTAACGCCATCGTTGTTTTGCAGCATGGTCAGCCCCACCTGCAAGGGAGCAACCCGTTCTGTATCCGCCATCAGGAATGGCCACAAGTAGGTATTCCATTCGTTTACTAGTGTGATCACTGAAAATGCTGTCAGTGTTGGCCAAGAAACGGGAAGCAGCACCTTGGTGAGCAAGCGAATGGGGCCGGCACCGTCCATGCGAGCAGCTTCCACAAGCTCATAAGGCAAGGAAAGGAAGTGATTGCGCATGAGGAAGGTGCCGAATGCAACACCAGCCAGCGGGACGATGATGCCGACAAAGGTATTACGCCATCCCAAGGAATTGACCAAGGCGTAGTTGGAAATCACCGTGATTTCTGCAGGGACCATCAGGGAAGAAATCACCACGATGAAGACTAGATTGCGTCCTGGGAAGCGAAGGATAGATAAGGCGTAGGCGGAGATGACACCAAGCACAATCTTTATAGCGGATAGGACCGCGGTAATGAAGACGGAGTTGCGCAGGTAGGTCCAGAAGGGAACGCGCGTTGTGGCGTCTGCGTAATTTTTGGTTTCCCACGTCGGCGGTAGCCAGTTAACTGGGTCGGTGTAAATATCACCTCTGGCCTTGAATGAGGTCATTAAGATCCAGAACAACGGCAGTCCCACGAGCAGGAGGACGAGGATAATTCCTACGTAGCCACCGATGAGCTTGGCACGCCTTGATACAGGGGAAGAGTCTGTGATCATGTGAAGATTTGAATCAGCCATAGGGTGGGTTAACCTCGCTTATCCATGATGCGGACCTGAATCAACGTAACGACGAGCAGGATGAGGAATAGGATTGTCGCAGCAGTGGCGCCGTAACCAGCACGGAAGTTGACAAAGGTTTCGTTATAAATCTGAAAAACCAGCGTCTGGGTGCCGTTTCCTTGAGGGCCGCCTCGGGTCAAGACGTTGATGATGTCGAAGACCTGCACAGAGTTGAGCAGTACCGTAATGGAAAGGAAGAAGGTGGTATTGCGCAGTTGTGGCATTGTCACGCGCCAAAATTTGCGCCAACGCCCAGTTCCATCAATGGCGGCAGCTTCGTCTAATTCTTTATCTAAGCCTTGTAGGGCAGCCAAGTAGATGACAAACGTGTATCCCAAGTTCTTCCACACGAATGTGAATGTCACCATGAACAACGCCCAGCTAGGCACGGCGTAAAAGTTTGGAGAACTAATGCCAAACCACCCAAGGATTTCTTGAATCAATCCGAAGTTGGGGTCGAATACGAATTGGAAGGCGATACCAATCGCAGCACCGGAGATGGCATAAGGCGCAAAGACCACCGAGCGTGCAAAGTTGCGGCCTCTGATTTTTTGATTGAGAAGTAGCGCAAGCGCAAGCCCAATTACCATGGAGCCGATGACCGCGAAAAAGGTGAAAATGACGGTATTTAAGACGATCGTCTTTGTATCGTCACGCGTGAACCACTCCACGTAATTATCAAAACCAACAAAAGTGGAGCTTGAACTAGAAATATTCCAGTTAAAAAAGGAAAGCCGAATATTATCTAGCAGCGGCCGGTAGGTAAAAATGGCCAGCAAGATGAGATTGGGCGCCAAAAGTACGGCAGCCAGCAACCATTCCTTATGTCGGCTCTTTGTAGCCTTTCGCACGAGCTCCGATGGATTATCGTTGCTCGGGCCGGTGGCCGTGGCAGTCGCGATGCCGTTCTTAGTGCCGGCAGGTTCATCCCTGAGAGTCACCCAGTCAACGTAAACCGCGTAGATTACGGGGTGTTTCACATAGTGGAAACTCTTGATGAATTGCAAACGTCGAGCCCGTAAAGACTAGGGGACTACTGCGTAACCGATGGAAAAACAACTCCAGCGCCCGGGCCTCAGTGAAGGGCCGCAGGGCGCTGGAGCTGGTTCTCTCTATCTCTCTTGCGTTCTCTCAAACGCTAAAGAAAGTATGGCGCTAAACCCTGTTATAGGCATTGAAGAAAGCTGAAATTTTCCTGAAAGTTAGTGGAGGCTAAGAAGGCCACGGGGTAGGAACGCGGTGCGCTAGTCTGGGAGGTAGAAGAATTAGCCAAAATGTGGGTGGAAGCTGGGGCAATGGTCGCTGGGAAGTGGCTTGGATCGCAGCTTTCCCGCGAGGTAGAGGTGGAAGATTTGTCGTCGCAGTATGATCCGAATTTTCACCGGCAGATGGGCGTGGAAGCTGACGTCGTCTTGCGCGTCGGAATGATGCTAATGGGGGCGGGCACATCAGGCTATCGCGTGCTGCGCGGCATGAAGCGCAGCGCCCGGGCGCTGGGATTTGATCATTTGGATGCCAACGTGGGGCTGACCCAAATTACTTGTACCTTTCACCGGGGCGATTCCTTTCGCACCGTGATTGCGCGCACGCATTCGCCGGCCGTCGATGCCTCCCGCATTGAGGCGTTGGAGGATCTCACCCATAACCACCTGTATTCCGGAATTACCGCGGAAGAGCTTTCAGGGATGCTCGATTCCATTGAAAGTGACGTGAAAAAGCGCTGGAGCGTGTGGGTCCTATCCACAGCGGCAGCGGTCGCGTGCGCGGCGTTTGCATTCCTAAATTTCTTTCCGGTGCAGGCGGTAGGCCTCGTCGCGCTGGCCGCATTCGTGGGACAATTCGTGCGCTATGAGGTATTGCACCAGCATGTGCACCAAATTGGCGGGATCATCGCCGGTGGTGCGGCAGCTAGCATCACGTTCTTTATCCTCATCGAGCTTCTAGGATTTGCCGGGGTGGTAGAGCCGAGCTCGCTTTCCTCGGGCTATGTAGCGGCGGTGCTCTTTTTGATTCCGGGGTTCCCGCTGTTCTCGGCCCTGATTGATATTGCGCGCTTTGACTTCGATGCGGGCATCGCCAGGTTGGGGTATGCGTTTACGGTCATCTTTACCGCTACGTTTACCGTCTCCATGGTCAGTTGGTTGACGGATCTCAGCCCGGATCCGCCGGTTCCTGCACCGGATACGCGGTGGTACCTACTGGCTTCTGTCGCCAGTTTCTTTGGCATCGCGGGTTTTGCCTTCCTCTTTAATTCCTCGCGCCGCATGGTCCTAGTGGCCGCAAGCGTGGGGACAGTGGCCAACGCGGTGCGCTTAGGCCTCCTGGAGCTGGGCACGACCGTCTACTTTGCGGCGTTTATTGGCGGGCTGATCATCGGACTCTTGGGTGCGGTGGCCTCCCAAAAGGCGCGGTTGCCGCGCATTACCACCACCGTGCCTGCCGCCGTCATCATGATCCCCGGGGTGACGATGTTTCGCGCGGTCTATTACCTCAACGATGGCCAGATGGATCAGGCAGTGGCGAATGTGGCTACCGGCTTGATGGTGGTAGGCGCCATCGGCGCAGGGATGGTTTTTGCCCGGTTGCTCACGGACCGCGATTGGGCATTGGGGCGGCTTATTGACTTCGATAAGGAAATCCCGCGAAAGAAGCCCGCCTAGCGCCGGTGGCTCGGCCTCGCGGCAGCCACCAGCAACGGCAGCCAGAGACGGCGGCCAGAGGCACTAGGCAATGCGGCTGCCAAAAATACAACTAGTAAAACGCCAGCGGCACCCGGTTCCTTTCGGTTCCGAGTGCCGCTGACGTCTCTCTACAAGGGTGTTTCCATGTATCGGTTTGCACCGCCCTCTGGAAACTGAGGGGTTCTCTCTCTATCTCTCTCGTATGCGCTCTCTCAAACGCATGATTTAAGTATGGGGCATGTGACTGGAACAGCCATGGAATCTGCCTGAAAGGTTGCTGCTAAGTGCTGTGAGTTAGGTGGGGAAGGGAGGCATCGGCAAGCGAAGCTTATAGGCGAGGCTATAAAAGCAGATAAAGGTGATCTAAACCATAGTTATTTCTGTAGGCTCGTCGTTATGGGTGCAGATGATGCTGCGCCATTTTTGCGAATGATGCTCAACAGAAACGAGGTGAGGAGCATGGCTCCTCTGATAGCCCCACCGCCAGCGAGCGATGAATCTGCCCCAGCGGACGTGGACGTTCCTGGTACTTCACACGAACAGCGCGTTTCCGCGATCAAGGCTGCATTCATCGGCACGTTTATTGAGTGGTTCGATTATGCGGCCTATATCTATATGTCCGCGATTATCTCGCGCGTCTTCTTCCCGGAAATGGAAGGCCGCCGCGCGCTGATTTTGACCTTCGCGCTCTTTGCGCTGTCATTCCTGGTGCGCCCCATCGGCGGAATCGTCTGGGGTCATATTGGTGATAGGCACGGCCGCATCCACACGTTGACCTATTCCATCGTGCTGATGTCGCTGGCGACCGCCTGCATCGGTCTATTGCCTGGGTATGCCACCATCGGCTTTGCCGCCACGCTATTGCTCCTGCTGTGCCGCATGGTGCAAGGCTTTTCCGCCGCCGGTGAATATGCCGGCGCCGCCACGCACCTGGCTGAGATCGCCCCACCTGGGAAACGCGGGATTTATGCTGCGGTGGTGCCCTCGGCCACCGCATCCGGGCTGCTCTTGGGCTCGCTCATCGCGGCATTTCTTACCGGCGTGCTTGATGATGATGCCCTGCATTCCTGGGGCTGGCGCGTGCCCTTCCTGGTGGCGCTGCCGCTGGGCTTGTACGGGCTATGGATTCGCCGCCACACGGAGGAATCCACCCGCTTTGAAAAGCACGCGGAAACCGAGCTTTCGCCCCTGCGTCAGGTGCTGAAATACCCCAAGGCCCTGGCCATTGCCTTTGCCGGCGCGGTGCTCAACGCGATTGGCTTCTACGTCATCTTGACCTACCTGCCTACCTATCTTTCGGAGGAGCTGGGCATGGCAGAAACCCCGGCGTTTATTGCTTCCTCGGTGGCCTCCGCGTTCTACGTGGGCTTCGCGCTATTGACAGGCCTGCTGTCCGATCGCCTTGGCCGGCGCACCACCATGCTGTGCGCCGCGCTCTTTATGGGCCTTGCCATCATTCCGGCATTCATGCTTCTCGATGGCGCAGGCATCCTGCTCGTCATCATCATTCAGGTGTGCCTGGGTGGGGTGCTGGCGCTTAACGATGGCGTCTTGCCCTCCTTCCTTTCCGAGCAATTCCCCACGCACGTGCGCCTGTCTGGTTTCGCGTTGACGTTTAATACGGCCAATGCCATCTTCGGTGGCACCGCCCCGATGATCGCGACGTGGCTGATTGATACCACCGGAAATAAACTCGCCCCAGCCTTTTACCTTGTGACCGCTGCAATCGTGACGGGTACCGCCGTGCTCTTCGCGCCGCGCAAGAACGACTTGGTGGCATAGCCCGCATAACCCGTGCGGGTTATGCCTGTGGAACTAGTAAAACGCCAGCGGCACCCGGTTCCTTTCGGTTCCGAGTGCCGCTGACGTCTCTCTCTACAAGGGTGTTTCCATGTATCGGTTTGCACCGCCCTCTGGAAACTGAGGGGTTCTCTCTATCTCTCTCGTATGCGCTCTCTCAAACGCATGATTTAAGTATGGGGCATATGGCTGGAACAGCCATGGAATCTATCTGATAGGTCGCTGAAAATTACTGAAAGTTTTCTGTATATCCATTTGCTCTGGTAGAGCGGCCAGAGGATTATCCTTCTAGCAGCCCTTCATCGATGAGGAAATCCTGTGCCACGGCGGTATAGTCCTCACCGTCGACGTCCACGCGGGCATTGAGCTCTTGCATCTTTTCATCCGTCAGGAGTTCCGAGAGGGGAGCGAAGAGATCTTTGATCTCTGGGTATTCCTCCAAGACCTCGGTGCGCACAACCGGGGCGAGGTTGTACTTGGGGAAGAAGAGCTCAGGATCCTCCAGCACGGTGAGGTTCAGGGATTTAATGCGGCCATCGGTGGCAAAGATCGAACCGAAGGTGCACTCGCCCTTATTCAAGGCGGCATAGACGGCGCCGGAATCCATGATCCGGATGCGGTCGCGCGGTGGTTGTTCAACGCCATAGCTATCCAACATGGTAAGCAGGCCGTCATTGCGGGCCAAGAACTCGCTATCGGTGCAATAGGTCTGTTCGTTGGCGGGAATACCCTTAATATCTGCTAGCGATTCGAGGCCGTATTTTGCGTGGGACTGCGCGCTAATGGCTAGCGCGTACGTATTATTCATCGGCGCTGGGGGCAGCCAGGTAAGTCCGTGGTCCTTATCGGCTTCTTTTACCGCCTCGTATTGTTCTTGCGAGCCGGGGACCGGATCGGCATTGCCCAGGTAAGTAATCCAGGCGGTGCCGGTGTATTCAAACATGGAGTCCATATCGCCGACCTCTAGCGCTTGGCGCGTCGAGGTAGAGCCGGGGATATTGGTCAAGTCCTTTACGTTGGCACCTGCAGATTCCAAGAGGATCGCGCCAATCTTGCCCAAGATGACCTGCTCGGTGAAGTTCTTGGAACCGATGGAAATATTGGCGCCGTCGAGGTCAATTTCGGCCAGGTCACCCTTTAATTCCCCACTCGGGATGAGGCCACCGGCGGTGCCGAGGCCGCACCCGGCGAGGAAGAACGTGCTTGCGGCGGCAAGCGTTGCGAGGACGCGTTTCATTTGATCATTCCCTTCGGGGCGAAGACAACCTCAAGAACGCGGCCCACCCATTCGACCGCTAAGGCTAAGGATGCGATGAGGACCGCGCCGGAGATGAGAATAGGGTTGCGGTAGAGGGTGATTCCGGTGGTAATCAGCCCGCCGAGGCCGCCGGCATCAATAAAGGTGGCGAAGGCACCAGCGCCGACCAAAAGCACCAGGGAGGTGCGGATACCGGTCATGATGACCGGCAGGGCCATAGGCAGCTCGACCTTGGTGAGCACCTGGAATGGCGACATGCTGAGGCCGTAGGCGGCCTCAACAAGCTGCTTATCCACACCCCGCAAGCCCGCAATCACGTTGGCGAGTACCGGCAAGAAGGCATAGAACCAGAGGCCGAGGATGGCCACCGGTTCGCCAAAGCCCAGCCAGATGGCCAATAAGACGATGACGCCAACGACGGGCGCGGCCTGGCCAATATTCGCGATGCTGGTGATAATCGGCGCCATGAACTTGGTGGACTTACGCGTTAACACGATGCCCAGGGGCACAGCCGTGGCGATGACCAGCAACGCGGAGATGACCACGAGGACCAAGTGTTCGCGGGTCATGGTGAGGACGGAGCTAATTTGCAAGGTGCGCTCTTCAATATCATCCAGCTCGGCCGTGGCGTGCCAGATGAGCCAACCGCCCACCGTGAGCACCACCAGGATGGGGATGCCGATGATAAGGAGGCGGTCTTCACCGGTGAGGCGCTTAAATTTCTCCACCGGAATCCACCTCCTTTTCATCTAAAGCCTCTTGAGCCGCGGCGTTCATCTGCTGGATATAATCCGTGACCGTTTCGTAGTACAAAACGCCTACGAATTCGCCGCGGCGGGTGACAAGCGCGCCGCTGTGGGAGGAAGCAAGCATGGCAGACATGGCATCGCTTAGCGTAGAGCGCGCATCCACAACGGAGTTGAGCTCGAACTGCGGCTCCGGGATGGTCTCGTAGCGCTCGAGCTGGCGGGCAAAAATCCAGTCGCGGGGATGGCCCTTGTCATCGACGATGACCACCATTTCTTCGCCGGCCTCACGCAGACGCGCTAGCGCCTTATCGGTGGATTCGCCGATGCGCGCGGTGGCCTGATCCGCAAGTTCTAGCTCGTCCGCGCGGCGCAAGTTGAGCTGCTTTAAGGCGGAGCCGGAACCAATAAAGTCAGCCACGAAATCATTCGCAGGCGCGGCAAGGATATTTTCGGGCGTATCGTACTGGCTGATCTTTCCGCCTGGCTCAAAGATGAGGATGCGGTGGCCCAGCTTGATGGCCTCATCGATATCGTGCGTGACGCAGATGATGGTCTTTTTCAGCTCGGATTGGATATTGACCAATTCATCCTGCAGGCGGGTGCGGGTAATGGGGTCGACCGCGCCGAAGGGCTCGTCCATCAAGACCACCGGCGGATCCGCAGCTAGGCCGCGGGCAACGCCGACGCGCTGTTGCTGGCCGCCGGATAGCTCGCTGGGGAAGCGATCGCGGTAGGTGGCAGGATCGAGTCCCACCATTTCCAAAAGCTCGTCGGTGCGCTGAGAAATCTTATCGGCCTTCCACTTCTTCAGCTTGGGCACCAGGGCGATATTATCCGCAACAGACATGTGGGGGATGAGCCCGCCGCCTTGGATGACATAGCCAATATCGCGACGCAGCTGCGTGGGGTTTTTCTTGGTGGCGTCCTCGCCATCGATATAAATGGTGCCGCTGGTCGGCTCCACCAAGCGGTTAATCATCTTCAGCGAGGTGGTCTTACCGCAACCGGAAGGCCCGACGAACGCGACCAGCTCGCCCGCCGGAATTTCGAAAGACAGATCCTCGACGGCAGGGGAGTCTTGGCCCGAATAAGCCTTGGTGACGTGGTCAAATACGATGCTGGCACCGCTATTGCTCGCGTCCGCAGAGCGTGTGGACGAAGCGTGCGTTGAATCAGACATTCTTAGATACCTTTCGGGGTGGTCAATTTTTGGATTCCGGCGAGAATCGCATCCACGATGAGCGCAATAATGACGACGCCGATGGTGCCCACCAGCGTGAAATTAAGTGCGTTGGTGCCGCCGATTTGGCTGAGTCCTGAGTAGATATATCCACCCAGTCCTGGGCCGAGCGCATAGGCGGCGATGGCGGCAACACCCATAGACATCTGGGTGGAGACGCGGATGCCAGTCATAATCACCGGCCAGGCCAGCGGCAGCCGGATGCGGAAGAGGATAGCCGTCGAGCTCATGCCCTGCCCGCGGGCGGATTCGATGACATCGTCGCTGGCATTGTGCAAGCCGACGATGGCATTTCGCAGGATGGGAAGGACGGCATAAAAGACCACGAGGGCAACCGACGGTATGGTGCCGATGCCAAACAGCGGGATGGCAAGACCAAGCAGCGCCAGCGATGGCAAGGTCAGGCCAATGGAGGTCAAGGCATTAGCGATAGCCGCACCGCGCGGGCGCTGGGCCACAAAGATGGCAATAACCAACGCGATGACCAGGGCCACGGCGACTGATTGGATGACAAGGCTTGCGTGTTGGTAACTGCGGAAAAGGATATCCTGCCAGCGCGCAGCGATAAATTCGTTCATTTCATCACCTAAAAGAAAGAGAATAGAGCGCAGGGAAAATTAAAGGAGAGCACAGACTCTCTGGTCCTTCCTCTGCGCTGATGATGTGCTTCTAGCGTACAAGCTTTTTTCAGCGCGAAACAATAGCTGGACAGGCTGGAGACAAAACCGGGGGCAGTGATTACCACGTCATACCGGTCTTATTGGAGGCCTAGAAAAACAGCACTTGGCCAATAAGGGCAAGGGCAGCGGTAATAGCTACCACCGTGACGATGCGGTTAAGGCGCTTGGTATCGATGAAGTGGTTTAGGTAGTTGGCAATGAACAGGCCGATGACCACCAAGGGGCTGTACGCCGCTGCGGCATAGACCTGCGGCTGGGCGACCTGGCCGCTAAAGCCCAGGATGAAAAGGGACATGACGGTACCGATCACAAAGGTTCCGGCGAGGCTGCCGCGGGTGCGCTGTGGGTCAAAGCGCTTCATAATCAGCGCCATCGGCGGGCCACCGATGGAAGTAGAGGTTCCCAGGAACCCGGAGGTCAGACCGGCCAGGACGGTATTGCGCCTGGTGGGCTCGGGGCTCCAGCCGAGGCTGGAGAGGGACATCGCCAAGAGCACCGCGCAGCCGATGAAGATGGAAAGGCCATCGTGCGAGAGAGAAGCGATCGCCCACGCGCCGGCAAATGAGCCAGGAATGCGGGCTATGACGGATATGCCAACTAGGCGCCATGAGGTTTCGCGGTACGTCCGCGCCAGCGTATAGATGGAAATGCACAGCGCGAGGAGCAAAATGAGCGTGGGGACTAAATCCGGGCGCAGGAGCGCGACAATGGGGGTGGCGATGGTGCCGAGCCCAAAGCCGATCGAGCCCTGAGTGATAGTGCCGACCAAAATGAGCACACCAATAAAGATGTAGACCCACGCGTCTGAAGAGATTCCCAAGAACATGATGGAAGGCAAGTATAGGCCACTTGGCCTAGAGCCGGGCGGTTACTTTCTCATTCGCTGCAATTTCATCCAAGCGGGACGCGGGGCAGAGTCCAGCAACGATGACGGCGGAACCGCCGGCGGCTAAGGGCTCGAGCACGGCGCGGGTGAAAGAAGCCTTGTCGCTCCATCCGGTAGACAGCAACCGCTCGGCACTCGCGGGCGGGGTCACCAATTCCGGCAGGGGTTGGGTTTCACCAAAGTATTGGTCGCCATAAAAACGGACGGTGGGGCCGAAGTCGATGGCACCGGTGGGCAGATCCCCGCCGGATTCGACGATGCCGCGGCCAAAGGGATCATCGCTGATGAGCACGATATCGGCCTGTGGCTGTCGCTCTTGGGCAGCGAGGTAGCGGGAGGGGGAGGTAAAGACGACATCGGCAAGCGCGGCCGATTCACCGAAATCAAAGGTGGGCCCGGCGGCAAGGGCGCCTAAGGCAATGACGGCGGCCTGCCACGAGGTGGGCACGTCGATGGCGATGGTGGAATCCGGCTCTAAGTCGAGCTCTTCTTCCAACATATTGGCGATCTTGGCCACCCAGTTATCGAGCGTCTGGGCGGAAAAATCCATGCGCGCGCCGGTGGATTCGTTATAAACAGTCAGCCGCGGGGTGGCGGCATCGGCGTTTAAAAGATGGGCGAGTAGTTCCATACCCGCCCATCGTAGGCCAGCCTGCTTAGTTCACGCAGCGCGGACCGTGGCCGCCGGCGTCGATTTCAGGCGCGACCTTGTTGGCACCGAAGTCATTGCCCGGTGTTCCTACCAGGTCGGTATCTTCTTCGGCTGCGGATTCCTCCGCGCTGGCCTCCTCATCGGAAGGGCCCTGGTAATCATCGGTGGCCACGACGAGCAAGGTATTGTCATCGAGCTGCGGATTTTCTACCACAGGAAGGCCACCGAGCTTTTCCGCCAGCTTCTTGGCATCTTCGCTCTCCGGGTCTGCGGCCACGACCTGGGACTCGGAGTAGATACCGGGCTGGGCGTTGGCGGAGCGCTCAACGGTATAGCCGGTGTTTTCCAGCCAGGTGCCAATGCCAGCGGCCAATCCATCGATATTGCCGGCATTGAGGACGTGGACCTCGTTATCGGAGTTGATATCTGCATCGTGCTCCGGCGCGTTTTCGGAGTTTTCCTCCTTGTTGGCCGCGTCCTCTTCGGCTTCCTCGTGCGACATGGCCAGATCCTCCATGAAGCGGTGGACCTCATTGGTATCGATGGTGACGATGGATTCGCCGTAATCGCCGCGGCCATCGATAGAAGTGACCGGGATAGTGGTGAAGGTGACATTGCCGCCGGCCAGGCCGGCCAGCTGGGTGACAAAGCCCATGATGTCCCAGCCATCATCGATGACCACGGAGCGCTCCACAGCCTTCGCAATCTTGGATAGCTTGGACGGGCTGGTCAGCGTGTCATTATCGAGCACCTTATTGACCAGCGAGGCCATATACGCCTGCTGGCGCACGATGCGGTCAAGGTCACCGCGCGGCAGGTTATAGCGCTGGCGCACAAAGGTCAGCGCCTGCGCGCCATCGAGGGTCTGGGTGCCCTTATGGAAATTGGCGCCGGACATCTCGTCCTCAACATCCTCGTTGAGGCACACCTCGACGCCGCCGACGGCATCAGTAAGCAGCGTAAAGCCCAGCAAGCCCACCTCGGCGTAGTGGTCAATGGACACGCCGGTCAGGGAGTGCACCATCTTGAGCAGGCCTTCGCGGCCGGCTTCCACGCCGTGCTTTTCGATGTCCTTATCCGAATACGGTTTCTTTTCGCCCTGCGCCTCCGCCTGGGCGTTTTCCTGCTGGAGCTGTTGCACCTTGTCGTTTTTGTGCGAGGCGTAGACGGCATTGATCTTCATATTGCCGTAGTCCGGATCGTTGACATAGGTATCGCGCGGAATGGAGACCGCGGTAGCGCGCGAGCCGTCTTCTGGAATGCGCACGAGCATGATGGTGTCGGTATTTTCCTCGCCCTCGGCAACGCCGGCGTGGAGATCCGCCAGCTCCTTTTCGGAGAGCGGATTGCCCTGGGCATCGGTACGCGAGTCCTTGCCCACGAGCAAGATATCGGCGGCGCCGTCCAAGGAAGGATCGGATAAACCATCCTCGCCCAAAGATAGGTCCGAGGCGGAGGACATGCCCGTATCCAGGCGCCCCACCGTGGCATAGCCCACGCCGGAGACAGCTAGGATGAGGGCAGAAATGACGGCCACGATGGTTTTGGTGGCCGTGGAACCCTTTTGCTTAACCGCGCTAGCGGCAGAGGGCGCGGGTTGGATATTGCGCGCCCGGCGAGTGTTCTCAGAAGTCACAAGTGAAGGCTTTCTACTTTCCGGGGATCTGGAGATAGTTTAGGGGAGATCTCGCCGAAATTAGGGATCCGTGACCAGTTTCGCGTGTTTGAAACAGTGTCTGTCTCCTGACGTGGCCTCTGGCATGACTAAGCTTGGAGCCCATTGTGACTACTGAAACTACAGCTCCGCTCGCCGTTATCACCGTGACCTACAACCCCGGTGAGTACTTGGCGCGCTTTATAGACTCCCTGCCGGACGCCGGTGCTAACGGCACCCAGGTGGTGCTGGCGGATAATGGTTCGACCGACGGTATCCCGGAAGCCGCCGCTGCGGAAGAAGAGGACGTGCACTTCCTCGATACCGGCGGCAATATCGGCTACGGTGCCGGCATGAACGCCGGTGCGCGGTGGGTGCGCGAGAACCAGCGCGTAGATGATGAGTTTTTCCTTATCTCTAACCCGGATGTCACCTTTAGTGAAGGCGCCATTGACCAGATGATCGCGTGCGCACGCCGCTGGCCGGATGCCGCGGCGGTAGGCCCGCGCATCGTGGAACCAGATGGCAGCAACTATCCGTCTGCCCGGTCGGTGCCCAATATATCCACCGGCATCGGCCACGCGCTGTTTTCTAACCTATGGCCCTCTAATCCGTGGACGCGCACGTACCGCAATGATGCCGATATGTCCGTCCAGCGCCCCGCAGGCTGGCTGTCTGGGTCCTGCCTCTTGGTGCGCTGGGACGCCTTCGATGCCATTGGCGGCTTTGATGAGCGCTACTTCATGTACTTGGAAGACGTGGACTTGGGCGATCGCTTCGCGCGCGCCGGGTATCAAAATATTTTCTGTCCGGAAGCCGTCATTAGCCACGCCAAGGGGCATTCCACCCAGGCGCACGCCGGGGCGATGCTGCGCGCGCACCACAGTTCCGCGTATCGCTTCCAGGCGGACCGTCACCCGGCGTGGTGGCAGGCCCCGCTGCGCGCCGCGCTGTGGCTGGGATTGCAGGCGCGGGGCGCGGTAACGGCCGCTCGCGCTAGCACGGCCAAAGATTCGGAGGCCTGAAGCGCGTGCCGTTGACCTGGTTTCTGGCCGCGGCCGCATACACTGACCTTCGAAAAACCTCAGAATAAGATTGTCTGCATACAAAGGATGACTATGACTGAAGCAGCCACCACTCATGGTGCCACCACCGATGCGGTGATTTTGGTGGGCGGGCGCGGTACCCGCCTGCGCCCACTGACCATTGGTACGCCCAAGCCCATGCTGCCGACGGCAAACTACCCGTTCCTGCAGCACCTGCTCGCCCGCATCAAGGCCGCGGGCATTGAGCACGTGGTGATGTCCACCTCGTACAAGGCAGAGGTTTTCGAGGAATACTTTGGTGATGGCTCGGAGCTTGGCCTGGACATTGAATACGTGGTGGAAGAAACCGCGCTGGGCACCGGCGGCGGCATCCGCAACGTCTATGACAAGCTGCGCAATGACACCGTCATGGTCTTCAACGGCGATGTTCTTTCCGGCATGGATCTAGAGGGCATCTTGACCACGCACCACAACAAGGGTGCCGATGTCACCATGCACCTGCTCAACGTGGCGGATCCGCGCGCCTTTGGCTGCGTGCCCACGGATTCTGAGGGCCGGGTCACGGCCTTTTTGGAAAAGACCGAGGATCCACCAACCAACCAGATCAATGCCGGTTGCTACGTCTTTGACCGCTCCGTCATCGAGTCCATCCCTGCAGACCGCGTGGTCTCGGTTGAGCGCGAGACCTTCCCGGGCTTGCTTGCCGATGGCCGCTTGGTCGTCGGCCATGTCGATAACTCCTACTGGCGCGATATGGGCCGCCCGGATGACTTCACCCGCGGCTCCTCCGACTTGGTGCGCGGCATCGCCCCATCGCCGCTGTTGGAAGGTCGCACCGGCGAGTCCCTCGTGGAATCCTCTGCGGGAATTGCCGGCGGCGTGCTGCTGCTATCTGGCACCGCGGTGGGCCGCGGATCCGAGGTGGGCGCGGGCTCCCGCCTGGAGGGAACGGTGGTCTTTGATGGCGTGCGCATCGAACCGGGCGCCATCATCCATAACTCCATCATTGCCTCGGGCGCACACATCGGTGCCAATGCGGTCATCGAAAACTGCGTCATCGGCGAAGGTGCCCACGTTGGTGCCCGCTGTGAGCTCGTGGACGGCATGCGAGTCTTTCCCGGCGTGACCATCCCGGATGCCGGCATTCGCTTTAGCTCCGACGCCTAAAGAGCCCGCCGCCTTCCCTCCGCACCGCCTGCAGCTCGGTAACGCCGCGCGGTGCGGAGGGCTTTGTGATCCCTGCCCGGTCGAGATTTGGGAGACACGCCGAAAGTTCCTGAAAATTGTTGACAGAAAAACCGGGTACCACTATATCTAGTACCCCCTACCTACACCCCCGGATGACACCGGGTGTTACTAATGTGACGGATGGGGATCGTGTGCAGCGTTTTTGCGATAAAGCGCGAAAAAGGCACTAATTCAGGTTGACGATATTTAGTGATCCGGTGTGAAATTACATCAGTGCAAGAAACGGCGACCGACGCACTTGTTTTCACGGATTGGTTCGCGGATTGACGGCGATTCAGTCGTACTTCAGCCTCGTGTACAGTCGGTTGCACTGATTAGGATTACCCAACCTCGGAGAAAGGAAAAGGCGTGGACAAAATGGCTAATAACAACGCCATTCTCCGTGGCGGTGCTGCTGCAGAGGTATCGCTCGATGAACTCTTCGGTGCCGTCGAGCAGGAGTGGCAGGATCAAGCGTTGTGCGCGCAGACGGATCCAGAGGCATTCTTCCCTGAAAAGGGGGGTTCCACCCGTGAGGCAAAGCGTATCTGCCAAGCCTGCGCGGTGCGCGATGAATGCTTGGAATACGCGCTGGAGCACGATGAACGCTTCGGAATTTGGGGCGGGCTTTCGGACCGCGAACGCCGCCGCCTTAAGCGCGAGATTGGTTAATTAAGTTGTGTGCTCTAGCCCTTGGCTGCGCCCCCTGAGTGGTGCGGTCAAGGGCTAGAGTTTTCTTTGTGGTGCGAAAACCTCCCTACCAGCTATAGCGCGGGTCTACCTCCTCTGGGGCGAGGTTTAAGTAATTGGCCACCAGGGCGGTAATGACCGTGCCGAGGAGTTCCGCGCGCTCGGCGGAGGTGACGGCACGCTGCTCAATGGGCATGCGGAAGATAACGAGCCGGGCGCGAGTGGGGGTGCCAGCAGAGTCGACACCGGCGGGCACGATGCGGCCGAGCGGCACTGGGCCATCAGCAATGATCTCATCTGGCAGCACCGTCATATCCGCTGAAAGTCGCATGCGCGGGATGGTATCTACCGCAAGGTCGAGCCCGCGCAATTGCGGGGCGAAGGCGTGCTGAATGGGTGCGTAGGCCTCGAGGACGGCGGCATCGAAGAGCTCGCGGGCGCTGCGGTAGCGCGGGGTTTGCTGCGGTAGCAAGGGCCCGTGCAGGCCGCGCCCGTGGCGGTCGCGGGCGGGGCGAATATGCGGGCGGGGGCGAGCGGCGGTCATGGCGTTGATTCTAAAGCTCGGTGACGGCGCAATAAGTGCAGCCACGCCGGGGAGGTACTATCTAAATCTCAACCAAGGGTTTAGACTATTGTCCGTGACTGAATCTCGCCATTGCTCCCGCCCAGGCTGCGGCCGACCCGCCGTGGCGACGTTGACCTATGCATATGCGGATCAAACCGCAGTGGTTGGTCCGCTGGCAGAAGAGGATAACCCGCATAGCTGGGATCTGTGCAGCACCCACCGCGACCGCATCTCTGCGCCGGTGGGGTGGGAGCTGGTGCGCGTAGACCGCATTGAGCTGGACGAGGATGATGACCTTATGGCACTGGCCCAGGCGGTCAAGGAAGACGGCAGGGTAACAACGGGGCTTGTCGATGACCGCAGTGCCGGCTCCGGGGCAGATCCCATCGATTACACCGCCACCTTCGATGGCGCTGATCCTGCCAATTCTAATCACCCGGTATTTCGCACTCGCCGCGTGGCCTATGCCAAAAAGGCCCGCCGCGCTCACCTGTCCGTAGTTCCCGATGCGCACAGCGAAGATAATTCTGCCGAGAGGCAGGACACGGACTCTGAGTCTGACTAAACCACGGGCGCTGGGCACAGCGCCCGTGAAAGTTTGCGCTAGCTAGCTGCAGACACGGATGGAGCACTGCCCTAGTTGCCCGCAGGCGGGGAGTAATATTGCGAGGTATGCGAACTCGTGAGCATCTTGATGCAGTGATTAAGGCCTATGACGTCCGTGGCGTGGTGGGCGAAGATATCGATGAAGACTTCGTGCGCGATACTGGTGCCGCCTTTGCCGCAATCCTGCGCGAAGAAGGCGAAAACACCGTGGCCGTAGGCCACGATATGCGCCCGTCTTCTCCCGCGCTGGCGCAAGCCTTTGCTGAAGGCGTGGTGAGCCAAGGCCTCCACGTGACGCTTCTGGGGCTTACCTCCACCGATGAGCTCTACTATGCCGCGGGTTCTATGGAGTGCGCGGGCGCGATGTTTACCGCCTCCCACAACCCGGCGAAGTACAACGGCATCAAGCTCTGCCGCGCGGGTGCCGTCCCCGTTGGACAACAGACTGGGCTGGAAGAGATTAAGCAGATGCTTATCGATGGCACCCCAGACTACGACGGCCCCAATGGTGCCATCGCCGAGCAAGAAATCCTGACCGGATACGCGGACTTCTTGCGCCACCTCGTGCCGCTGGAAGAGTCCAAGCCGCTGGTCGTGGCCGTCGATGCCGCCAATGGCATGGGCGGACACACCGTCCCGGCCGTCTTCGATGGCCTTCCCTTTGATGTCCGCGATCTCTACTTCGAGCTCGACGGTACCTTCCCCAACCATGAGGCGAACCCACTGGATCCCAAGAACCTAGAGGATCTGCAGAAATTCACCGTAGAGCAAAAGGCCGATATCGGCCTTGCCTTTGACGGCGACGCAGACCGTTGCTTCGTGGTGGATGAGAAAGGCCAGCCGGTATCGCCGTCTGCCATCTGCGCGCTGGTGGCTAGCCGCTACTTGGATAAATTCCCGGGCGCGACCATCATCCACAACCTAATTACCTCCAAGACGGTGCCGGAGCTCATCGCGGAAAAGGGCGGTACCGCAGTGCGCACGCGCGTGGGTCACTCCTTCATCAAGGCTCAAATGGCCGAGAACAAGGCGGCCTTTGGCGGCGAGCACTCCGCGCACTACTACTTCCAGGAATTCTGGAATGCCGATTCCGGCATGCTGGCCGCCATGCACGTTTTGGCCGCGCTGGGGCAGACGGATAAGCCTTTGAGCGAGCTCATGGCGGAGTACTCCCGCTATGAGGCCTCCGGGGAGATTAACTCCACCGTGGCGGATCAACAGGCCGCCACCCAGGCGGTACTCGATGAGCTGGCGGATAAGATTGAATCCGTCGATGAGCTCGATGGCGTTACGGTCGAGCTCAAGGGCACGGATGCCTGGTTCAATGTGCGCGCTTCCAATACCGAGCCGCTGCTGCGACTCAATGTTGAGGCGAAGACCTCTGAAGAGGTCCAGCAGATCGTAGACGAGGTCCTCGCCATCATCAGGCGTTAATTACTGAATTACTGCGCACGGGAGTGGGCGACCATGTCTTCCCACTCCACGTACTTCTTTCGCTCGCGGCCTTCGCTCTCGCCCAAAGCGCGCTCAGCGGCATCGAGGCGCTGCCAATCCTGCCACGTGAGGTAGTCGATGCCCTTATCTGCGAAGGCCTCGGTGATATCGCCGACGGTGGGGGACGGTAGGGTGCCCGCGGCGGCATCATCAAGCAGCATGCCAATGGTTTCACTGGCATCGGACTTGGTATTGCCAATCAGGCCCACGGGCCCGCGTTTTACCCAGCCGGTGGTGTAGAGGCCGGGCACGATGGCGCCCTCTTCGTCGATGACGTGGCCGCCGTCATTGTTGATGACGTTTTTCTCGCTATTAAATGGCACGCCATCCACGGCGTCCGAGCGATAGCCCGTGGCAAAGTAGACCGCTTGCACTGGCCACGTGGTGAATTTACCCGTCCCGCGCACGCTGCCATCGCCGGTCAGCTCTGTGCGCTCCGTTTTAATCCCGCTGACTCGGCCGTTCTCACCGAGGATCTCCACCGGCTGCTCGAAGAGGTGGATCTGCAGCGTATGCGGGGCCTGTTTGGGATCGCGAATGGCATATTGCTCAAGTACTTGGCACACCAAATCCGTGGACTTGCTGGAAGCGCGAGCCTCTAGCGAGGCCTCGTCGTAATCAATATCTTCCGGGGAGACGACCACATTGATGTTCTCCGAATGGTCGAGCTCTTTGAGCTCTTGCGGGGTGAACTTGGCTTGGGCGGGCCCGCGGCGCCCGAAGACGCGTACGGTTTCTGCCTTATTTTGTGCCAGTGAATCGTAGACATTATCGGCGATTTCGGTCACCTTGAGTTCATCGCCCGTCTTGGCCAAGATGCGTGAGACATCCAGTCCCACATTGCCCACGCCGATGACGGCGACCTCGCTGGCGGAGAGATCCCACTCGCGCTCAAAACGCGGATTTCCGTCATAAAAGCCCACGAACTCACCGGCGCCGTGCACTCCCTGCAGTTGTGCACCAGGGATATCGCGGTGGCGATCGCCTACTGCGCCGGTGGCGAAGACGACGGCATCGTAGTGCTGCTGGAGCTCGTCTACGGTGATATCGCGGCCGATGTGCACGTTGGTAAGCAGGCGAATCTGCTCCGTATCTAAGACGCGGTGCAAGGATTTAATGATGCCTTTAATACGTGGGTGGTCAGGGGCCACGCCGTAGCGGATGAGACCGAAGGGCGCGGGCATTTGCTCAATGAGATCGATGCGCACGTTTCCGCCGGTCTTTTTCACCAAGATATCGGAGGCGTAAATGCCGGCGGGGCCGGCACCAATGACGGCTACGTTTAAGGGTTTATCTGACACGGTAAATCTGCCTTTCTAGTGTGCGTATTCTCCCGCGGCGATGCGAGGAGGAAATGGAGTCCTCAACGGATATGCGCAAATAGACTGAGTGGTCTATTTCCGGCAGGTGAGTACGGAATTTCTCTTAGCAGAGTGAACCGTATGGTCTGTTTGCGCACAAGTGGGATAATTAGATTCTTTATTAAATGCCTTTAATGCGCTGTTCACAGCGCTGGCGAGGGTGAAAATAAAACAGACCGCTTTGTCTGCGATCTGTAGACGGGTAGGTTTTCCTTCAACGCTTTGAAAGGGAGGTCTACACCACATTATGGCTACCGCAACGACGACCAAACGCAAGCCACGCGCCAATAAGCCCGAGGGCCAGTGGAAAATTGACGGTAAGGAACCGTTGAATAACGATGAGGCCATCAAGCAGGACGATGGTGGTCTCTCAGCCAAGCAGCGCGTAATAGACATCTACTCTAGGCAGGGATTTTCCTCCATCCCACCGGAGGATTTAGCGCCGCGCTTTAAATGGTTGGGGCTGTATACGCAGCGCAATCAGAACTTGGGCGGGGAGATGACTGCCAAGTTATCCAACGCGGAATTGCAAGATGAATACTTCATGATGCGCGTGCGCTTCGATGGCGGCCGCGCCGATCCAGCCAAGCTGCGCGCGGTGGGAGAAATCTCGCGCGATTATGCCCGCTCCACCGCGGACTTTACGGACCGCCAGAATATTCAGCTGCACTGGATCCAGATCGAAGACGTGCCCACCATCTGGGACAAACTCGAATCTGTGGGCCTTGGCACTTTGATGGGGTGCGGCGATGTGCCGCGCGTCATCTTGGGCTCGCCGGTCGCAGGAGTGGCCGAAGATGAGATTATCGATGCCACCCCAGCTATCGAGGAAATCAAGAATAATTACTTACCGCGCGAGGAGTTCCATAACCTTCCCCGCAAGTTCAAAACCGCTATTTCCGGCAATGCGCGCCAGGACGTTACGCACGAAATTCAAGACGTTGCCTTCGTAGGCGTCAACCACCCCGAATACGGCCCCGGTTTCGATTGCTTCGTGGGCGGGGGACTGTCCACCAACCCCATGCTCTCGCAGTCATTAGGCGCGTGGGTGCCACTCGAGCGCGTGCCGGAAGTATGGGCCGGCGTGGTCAGCATCTTCCGCGACTACGGTTTCCGCCGCAATCGCAATCGCGCGCGCCTGAAGTTCTTGGTGGCTAAATGGGGCATCGAAAAGTTCCGGCAGGTCCTCGAGGAGGAGTACCTGGAGAAGCCGTTGGCCGATGGCATCCCGCTCGAGGTCAATCCCGGCAGCCGCGATCACCTAGGTGTGCACAAGCAAAAGGACGGCAAATTCTACGTCGGCGTGAAACCTACCGTGGGCCATGCAACGGGCGAACAGCTGATTGCCATTGCTGATGTGGCAGAAAAGTTCGGCATCTCGCGCATCCGTACCACCCCGATGAAGGAATTGCTCTTCCTCGATGTGGAGGAAGACGATATTCCGGCGCTCTCGCGCGCGCTGGATGAAACGGGCCTGTATTCCCAGCCCACGGAGTTCCGCCGCGGCGTCATTTCCTGCACTGGTCTGGAATTTTGCAAGTTGGCGCACGTGACCACGAAGGCCCGTGCCATCGAATTGGTGGACATCCTCGAAGACACCCTGGGGGATTTGGATGTGCCCATTTCCATCGCATTGAACGGTTGCCCCAATGCGTGCGCGCGCTCTCAGGTATCCGATATCGGGCTCAAGGGCCAGATCGTCACCGATGCCGATGGCAACCGCGTCGAGGGATTCCAAGTCCACTTGGGCGGCGCCCTCGGCCTTTCCCCCGACTGGGGCCGCAAGCTCCGCGGTCACAAGGTCGTGGCCGATGAAGTACCGGACTACGTCATCCGGCTGGTCAATAAATACAAGGAACAACGCGAAGAAGGCGAGCAGTTCCGCCACTGGGTACTGCGCGCCGAGGAGGAAGATCTGCAGTGAATTTTCGCCGAAAACCTAATCCCAATCGCAATCACCCCACCTTTTGCCCGTACTGCGCCGGCACTGATCTTTTCCCCGATGAAGAAGACGACTTTGCCTGGAATTGCCAGGAGTGCCTGCGCGTATTTTCGGTCCGCTTCCACGGACAAGATGATGCCCCCGTAGCACCGGCCCCAGCAGTCTCTTCCACTGAGGCCCTGCAGCGCTCCCTAGCCCGCCGCGGACACTCCACGGCTCCAGTGGATTAAGGATGCACCATGACCGCACTCATTACCTTGTCCCACGGCTCGCGCCACTCGGGCGCCGCCGCCGGCATTGAACGGCTCACCCAGACCGCTGCCGCCGCGATACCAGGCCGACCGGCTTATCGTGCGGCGCACCTGGAGTTCAATACTCCCGATCTCACCGCCGCTGCGGTCGATCTCGCTCGTTGCGGGGAGGATACGGCCGTAGTCATTCCATTGCTCTTTACGCAGGGTTACCACCAGCGCGTTGACGTTCCCCGCGTTATCGCTGCGGCCGAACAGGCTTCAGGCCTGCGCTTGGTGCAAGGTGAGTGCTTAGGCGGAGGGCGTGCCGTACGAGATGTGGGCAGGCGGGAAGCCGCAGAAGCGGAATTGGCGGCGGTGCTCGCCGCACGCGCCAGGTCTGGGGATACCCACCACGTCATCTACTCCGTTGGTTCCTCTGATGCTGCGGCCAATGACTCCATCCACCGGCTCGCCGCTCGGGTATCCCAGCTCACCGGTGTACCCGCCACGGCCGCGTTCGCCACCCGCGGTGGCAGCAATGACATTCATGCATTGGCAAGAAGCACTGCGCGAATGCGGGTTATCCCGCTGTTTGTTACCGCAGGACTGCTTCTTAAACCACTGTCATCTACCCCCAGCAATGTCACCGTCGATCCCGTTCTTGGTACCGATCTCGCTGGCATCGTTGCTGCTCACTATCACATCGCCCAGGAGGTCGGTGTTCCATGCTAACCCTTATTTTAATCGCCGTGGCCGGTGCGGCCGCCCAGCTTGTCGATGGCGGCATCGGCATGGGCTTCGGCGTTACCTCAACCACCATCCTCCTCCTGGCGGGCCTGGGACCCGCCCAAGCCTCCGCCGTAGTCCACACCGCGGAACTGGGGACGACTGCAATGTCTGGCCTCAGCCACGCCCGCTTTGGCAATGTGGATTGGAAAACCGTCTTCCGGCTGGGCGTGCCGGGTGCCATCGCGGCGTTTATCGGCGCCACCGTGCTCTCCAATATCTCCACCGATGCGGCCGCTCCCATTACCGCGCTCATCCTGGTGGCCATCGGCAGCAACCTCATCTGGCGCTTTTCCCGCCCGCGCCGGGCGAAGTTCGTACAAAAACGCAGCCATTCCACCCCATTTTTGATCGGGCTCGGTTCTGTTGGCGGCTTCGTTGACTCCACCGGTGGCGGCGGCTGGGGTCCGGTGTCTACCTCGACGCTTATGGCAATTGGCCGCGAGCAGCCTCGCCGCATCGTCGGCACGGTAAATACCGCCGAATTCCTGGTCACACTGGGCGCCACCCTCGGCTTCGTCGTTGGATTGTGGCAGGATATCGTCGCCAACCTCTCCGCCGTGTTGGCCCTGCTCATCGGTGGTTCCATTGCCGCGCCGATTGCGGCATGGGTGATTTCCCGGATTGAGCCGGTCGTCCTCGGTGGCCTCGTGGGTACGGCTATCGTGGCGCTGAATATCGGCAAGGTCTTAGGCGGGCTAGAAACCTACTTCGGGCTGACGGTGCCGGGCTTCGTCTCCCCGCTGCTCATGGTCATGATTCTCGTCGTGGGTATTTCCGCTACCATCCACGGCGCGCGGGCTACCCGGGCTGCTCGCGTAAGGGAGCTGGAAGCCGAGAACGCCGAGACCAAGGCACACGCGGAATTTCATGCCGCAGGCTTTGCGCACAACGCGGCCGGTGCCTCCAAGGACGTGAGCATCGTGGAGGACTCCGCACCGCAGGCGGATAAGGCCTAATCCCCGGCTGGGCCGAGGCCGGCAACCTCGCCAATGACATAGACGGCGGGGGAGGAGACATTATGATCCTCCATCGTCTGCGCAAGTTGCGCTAGTTCACAGCGAAATTCCCGCTGCGTGTTCAGGGTGCCCTCCTGGATAATCGCGCACGGCGTCGACCCAGCAAGCCCGCCGTCTTGCAATGCCCTGGCAATCGCCGGGGCATTTTTCACGCCCATGATAATGGATAAGGTCGCGCCGGATTGGGCCAGGGCGTGCCAATCCACGAGGGACTTCTCGTGCCCCGGAGGCAGGTGGCCCGATACGACGGTAAAGCCGTGGACCATGCCGCGCTGGGTGACGGGGATGCCAATGCCTGCAGGCACGGAAATAGCGGAGGTCACTCCCGGGATCACGGTGGTGGGGATAGATGCCTGGGCTAGGGCCTGTACCTCTTCAAAGCCGCGGCCGAACACGAAAGGATCGCCGCCCTTGAGCCGCGCCACCTTCCGCCCGGCTTGGGCATGCTCGATGAGCAGCTCATTGATCTTGTCCTGCGTAATCGACTTCTTGTAGGGCAGCTTGGAGACATCGATAAGCTCCTTTGCGGAAATATCGCAGAGCTTATCCAACTGCGGGGCAGGGCCTAGGTGATCGGTCAAGATGACCTCGGCCTCCTGTAAGGCGCGCATGCCGCGAACCGTAATCAGGTCCCACGCGCCGGGGCCGCCACCGATAAGGGATACGGGATGAATCTGTGCTGACGTCATGCCGCACCATCTTAGTGGGAGCCCGACTATGCTAGAGCGATATGGATAACGGTTTCACTGATGGTTCCACCTATGACACCGAAACGGTGCGATTTTTTGATGTCGCCCACGAGGGTGCGCAGATTCGTCTGCTCGCCGGGCAAGTGGAGCGCTGGGGTGAAATCTTAAACGGGCTCAACCCGCGCTCCTTGGTCATATTACCCACCGACGCCATCGCCCGCGAGGCAGCGCACCTCGGCGTCGGCTTGGCCGAACCGCTGCGCATCCCGCTGGTGGTGACGGAATCGCTGCCGCAGTACGTGGGCGCGCTCGATATCGTCGTGGCAGTGGGCGAGCCCGCAGAATGCGATTGGGCCTCCCGCGCACTCATTGCCGCGAGCCAGCGCGGCGCCACCACAATTCTGGTGGGCCCGGCAAGCGGTCCCTTGGTAGAGGATTGCCCAGAGGACACCCTGATTGCCCCGTCGCTTCCCACCGCAGAGGGCTGCTCGCCGGCGCGATTTATCACGGCCCTATACGCGCTGTGCAGCATCGTGCATACCTCCCCGCATGCGGTGCGCGAGGAGCTAGAGGACCTCGCCGCCGCCGTGGACCGCGAAATCGAGCAGCTTTCTCCAGAGCGCGATGATGCCATCAATCCGGGACGGCAGCTGCGCGAATACGCAGAGGTTGCGCGGATTATCCATTCTTGCGTTATCGATCCCTATGCATATGCCGAGCGCCGCGAGCGCGTGCACATCGATACCCTGGTCGCCCGCATGGCCGCGACTATCTGGGCCGTGCACGGGCTGCCCGGGACCTTCGTCGAGCCCGCTGACCTGAGTGGCGCACTCGACCGAGGCGCCGAATCCAGCACGGCGTCCACGCCGGCCGATGACCTTTTCTACGATCCCTTTATCGACGGTGCTGGCGCGGAGGCACCTTTGATACCCTTAAAAGTGATTTTCTGGGGGCAGGAAGAGGCGAACCTGCCCAACTCGCTTGCAGTCCGCAGCACCGACCCGGAACCGGGCCTAGGGCACCTTGCCCGCTCGCTGCAGCTTATTACGCGGAGTTTTGCCGCGACCGCCTACGAGATTTCTAAAGGATAGAAATATATGCAATTACTGGAAGGCGCAATCCGCAACTATTCCTGGGGATCACGCACCCTCATCCCTGAGCTGCGGGGCGAAGAAGCCGCAGGAAAGCCGGTAGCTGAACTCTGGTTTGGTGCCCACCCCGGTGATCCTTCCACGGTGGAAGGCCAGCTTCTCAACGAGGTGATTGCGGAGGATCCAGAAGGCCAGTTGGGTACGCGAGTCTACAAAGAATACGGCGAAAAACTGCCGTTTTTGTTGAAGATTCTCGCCGCCGAAGACCCGCTATCTTTGCAGGCCCACCCCTCCAAGGAGCAGGCCGAAGAGGGTTTCTCCCGCGAAAACGAGGCGGGTATTGCCCTGCAGGCTGCAAATCGCAATTACAAGGACGATAACCACAAGCCGGAACTTATCGTGGCGCTCTCGGATTTCTATGCCATGGCCGGTTTCCGTCCCCTGGCACAAACCCGCGAGCTCTTTGCTGCCTTGGAGTGCCCAGAGCTTGAGCGTTATCTTGCCATGCTTGACGATGACCCCGCGGAATCCTCCGAATCCGCCAACCTCCGGGTGCTTTTCACCACGTGGATTACCATCCCTTCGGCCAAGCGCAAGGAGCTTATTAAGGCCATCGTTGCCGCCGGCGAGCGCCTGATTTCCGCCGACCCGAAGGATTGGAAAGCGCGGGTCATGGCTACGGTGGTGGACCTTAATGATCGCTATCCTGGCGATATTGGCGTGCTTGGCGCGCTCTTGCTTAACCACATCGAGCTTGCCCCAGGTGAGGCCGTCTACCTCGACGCCGGGCAGCTCCATGCGTATGTCTCCGGACTTGGCGTAGAAATAATGGCCAATTCCGATAACGTCTTGCGCGGCGGATTGACCCCGAAATTCGTGGATGTGCCGGAGTTGGTGAAGGTCCTGACCTATGCGGCCGCCAATGAGCCGCGGGTGCAGCAAAAAGATAAGCGGAATCAGGATAACGTCCATGGTGCCGAGGCTTGGTCCTATCCGGTGCCCATCGATGAATTTCTGCTTGATCGCGCCGAGCTCGGGCCCGATTCTTCCGTCGACCTCGATTATGACGGCCCCACCATCGCCTTGTGCACCGCTGGTTCCCTCAACCTTCGCAATGCCGCGGGCGAGGAATTGATCCTTTCTCCGGGCCAAGCCGCATGGCTGCCGGCCTCCGATGGTGTGGTTACCGCCCAAGCTCACGCTGTACATGAGTCAAGTCCTGAGGACCGCACGGCGCAATTATTCGTCGCCCGAGTCTAATAGGTCTTATAACTGTGCCCCCTTGCTAGAAAATCCCAGCAAGGGGGCACTTTTAGGTGTTGGCGGCATTTGGGCCGAGGCTAACTCCTTGGTACCAGTTGCGCTAGCCGCATAGAGGACTTAGCGCGCAGCGGAAGATCCCGCGGCAGAGCTTCCCGTTGCCGGGAGATCCGTGGGCTCTTGGTTTCCCGTCTGTTGCGTAGTGGCAGGCTTCCCGGTTGCTTCCGGCTTGGCGTGGGATTTATTTTTCGCCTGCGGTGCGCTAGAAGGCGCGCTCGTTCCCGCACCGTGATCCTCTGTGGTGGCATTACGAGCAGACGGGGTGCGCTGCGCGCTCCCGTTGGTATATGACTTTTGCGGGGCCTGCGTTGATGGCGACTCCGGGTTATCGGATCCGGCGGGCTCTACCGGTTTTCCGGACTCTCCACCCTGTTCACTTTGACCTGGCTTCCCCTCGCTTGGAGCAGAAGATGGAGCTGGTGAGCTTGGTGCCGGGAAAGACGGTGCTAAGTTATCCGGCTTGCTGGGATTATCCGGCGCTGCCTGCATGGTGCCGGCACCGTTACCATTCTGCGGAGCCTGGCCGCCCTGGGCGGACGGGGCGTTATTAGCGGAAGCGTCTGGAGAGTAGACATTTCCGGGGCGGTACACCTTGGTAGGGCGGGTAGCCGCGTGGGGATGCGTGACGGCATTGGGCGCCAAGTATGGGTCCGTCGATTGCGGGCGCTGATGGTCCGATTCACCAGCGCCTGAATTAGACTCTGCGGAGGTGGAGTTTTCCGGCGAAGGCTTCTTATGTGTCGACGATGTCGTCGATTCTTCAGCGGAAGTATTTTTTGGTGCCACGCTAGAGGTAGGGGACTCATTCGCGGCGTTGGAGTAACGGGCGCTCGGCGTGCTCATGCGCCACACGCCCACTCCCACGACGACGGCGGCGATAAGGCCGAGCACGATGAACACGTACACGCGACGTGAATCTGGCTTCATCGTGCTCTCCTTTCTTAGTTACATAGGGTGGGTAACAAGTTGATAACGAGAGTATCATGCATTGGAATTTTCGCGACAGCCTTTAGAATCCGTGATATGTGAACAAAGCTCAAATGGGAAAGTGGATTTTCTATGCAATCCTTTTCATGCCCGATTTTTCTGCGCCGCAAAAGCGTGTATAAATGGCGCTAAACCCGTCGAAGGAGTGAGAAATGAGCAGCTGGGACGAAGAGATTTTTAGCACCGATCTCAACGTGGATTTTCTAGATGAATTGGCAAACCTCGATGAAGAAGGGGTAATCCGCGCAGTACAGGATGCCTGCGAGGTGGCTCGCAGCAAGAACGATTTAACCGAGGAAGAACAGCTCAACGCCCACGCTGCGGCCACGATCGCCGCCATTTGGGCGGGCGCGCCGTTCAGCGCCAGCGAAACCGTTGAAGACTACCCCTATATTAGGGACTTGGTGGGAACCGTTGACGATACCCTGACCGAAAATGCCCTTGAGATCCTGGATACCGTCGAAGAAGACTACGACGTGGAACCGTTTATCGAGGCGCTTTCTTAAAACCCACCTCCCTCGGTGCCGCTGGCGCCGCCTAGGAGCAGAAAGGATTCTGCATATCTCACCATGCTTATAAGCATTGAAGGCATTGATGGCGCCGGAAAAAATACACTTGCGACCGCAGTGCGGGACGCCCTCCAAGTCCCAGTAAAAACCGTTTCCTTTCCGCGTTATGAGACCTCCATCCACGCGCAGCTTGCGCGCGAGGCGCTCTACGGAAAGATGGGCGACCTTACGGATTCGGCCTACGGTATGGCCACGCTTTTCGCCCTCGACCGCTTTGGGGTAAAAGAGGAATTGCTGGCGGCGAAGCAAACGCGCGAGGTAGTGATCCTAGACCGCTATGTAGCCTCCAACGCTGCCTATTCCGCGGCCCGGTTGCGCGACGATAGCCTCTTCCAATGGGTCTATGACCTAGAATTTGGCACCTTGGGCCTGCCACAAGCAGACCTGCAGGTGTATGTGGATACGGCGGTGGAGGTGGCATCGGCAAGAGCGCACTCCCGAGCCGCTAGCGATTCCACCCGCGAGCGCGACCACTATGAACGCGATGGGGGATTGCAGGAGCGCACCGCCGCCGCCTACCGGCGCCTAGTCGAGTCCGGGTGGGGCGGGCGCTGGATCGCCACCGCCGATGCGGATACTATTACGGCAGCAATAAATGACCTTGTAGGAGATTAAAACGTGGCGCCAACGATTTTGGTTGTGGATGATGATCCAGCGATTTCGGAAATGCTGACCATTGTCCTTGAATCTGAGGGACTCAATCCCGTCCCCGTCATGGATGGCAACGATGCCGTTCCTGCCTTCCGCGAGCACGAACCGGATCTCATCCTTTTGGATCTCATGCTGCCGGGCATGAATGGTGTGGATATCTGCCGCACCATCCGGCGCGAATCCGCGGTGCCCATCGTCATGCTTACCGCCAAGACCGATACCGTGGACGTGGTTTTGGGCCTTGAATCCGGCGCGGATGATTACATCACCAAGCCCTTTAAGCCGAAGGAGCTCATCGCCCGCATTCGGGCGCGCCTGCGCCGCACCGATTCTGCGGAACCGGAAACCCTTGAGGTCGCCGACCTGATCATCGATGTGCCGGAGCACACGGTGCGCCGTGCCGATGGCACCGAATTGAACCTGACCCCGCTGGAGTTCGATCTCCTGCTGGAAATGGCGCGGCACCCAGGGCAGGTGCATACCCGCGAGTCACTGCTGGAATCCGTCTGGGGCTACCGCAATGCCTCCGATACTCGTTTGGTTAACGTGCACGTGCAGCGCCTGCGCGCCAAGATCGAGCACGATCCGGAAGATCCGCAGATCGTGCTGACGGTGCGCGGCGTGGGGTATAAGACCGGCAAGGCCGGTGCCGGGAAGTAAGGAAACATCAGAATTCTGGACCGCGTGCGGCGCATTCGTGACGCCATAGTAGATACGCTGCGCACCTCATTGCAGGCGCGCGTTATCGGCATGATTGTGGTCGCCTCCTCGGTGGTCATGATCATCTTGGCCTATGCCTTGGTCTCCGTGCTGACCCAGCGGTTAGTATCCCAAAAAGAAGACGTGGCGCTGCAGGAACTCGAGCGCGCCCGCACGGCGGTGGAGCAGCAAATCGATGCCACCAGCTCGGCAAACTCGGTGCAGGTGCGCATCAATTCCGCGCGCGCTTCCTTGGATCAGCTCTCTGCACAACAAGGCGATGCGCAGGCCGTATATGAACCCGTCATCGTGGTGGAAAACCAAGATGGATCCATCACCACCTCGCCGGAGGATTTCCCGGTTCCGGAACAAATGCGGAAGATGGTGGGCCAGGACCAGATTGCGCAGCAGTATTACCCTGTCCCGCGCGGCAATGGCGATTACTATAACGCGCTCATGGTGGGCACGCCCACTGATGCAGAGATTCCGAATTTGCAGGTCTACCTGGCGCTTTCCATGGAATCGGAAGAATCCACGATGGCGCTTATGCGCGGGTTGCTCTCTGCAGCCGGCGTGGTGGTCGTGGTCTTGCTGGTGGGCATTGCCTGGTTGGCTACCCAGCAGGTCATTACCCCGATTAAGTCCGCGTCCCGCATTGCCCAGCGCCTGGCCGCCGGCCACCTTAAGGAGCGCATGGCCGTGGACCGGGACGATGAGATGGGCCGGCTTGCCGCCTCCTTTAATAATATGGCGGATAAATTATCCTCCCAGATTGCGCAGCTAGAGGAATACGGCGATTTGCAGCGGCAATTTACTTCCGATGTCTCGCATGAGCTGCGCACACCCATTACCACCGTGCGCATGGCCGCAGACCTCATCGAATCCGAGGCCGATAGCCTGCCTGCGGGCGCGCAGCGTGCCTCCAAGCTCATGTCCAGGGAGCTGGACCGCTTCGAGGAGCTGCTGGCGGATCTGTTGGAGATTTCCCGCCACGATGCCGGCGTGGCGGACTTGTCCACCACGGCCATTGACCTGCGCTCTTGCGTGGATGCTGCCTACCGCCAGGTCGAGCACTTGGCGCAGAAGCTCGACGTGGAGGTCGTTCGCAATATGCCGGACGAGCGGATTACCATCCAGGCCGATTCGCGCCGCATCGAGCGTATTTTGCGCAACCTCTTGGCCAATGCCATCGACCATTCCGAGGGCAAACCTGTGGTGATCGATATTGCCACCACAGATAAGGCCGTCGGCGTGGCCGTTACGGACCACGGCGTGGGCCTGAAACCAGGACAAGAAGAACTAGTATTCAACCGCTTCTGGCGCGCGGATTCTTCCCGCAAGCGCCACTCCGGCGGCACCGGGCTAGGCCTTGCCATCGCCCGCGAGGATGCAGCCCTGCATGGCGGCACGCTCGATGCCTTTGGCGTATTCGGCTATGGTTCCCGTTTCCGCCTCATCATCCCGCGCGAGCCGAATACCGAGATTGGTGATGAGCCCATTTCCCGCGAGATTCCAGGTGCCCCAGGCACAGCTTCAGACTCTGGGCACGCTGCGCTTGCCGATGCCCCTGCTACCGCCGACCCCAGCGGCGCAACTGGCGCCGCGAATGCTAGTAACGCGGATATTAGTACCGAGGAAGCTGGGGAAGCGGAAGCTGATGCAACGGAGGATGGTGCAGCGGAAGACAAGGGCGGAGCGTCCGCTGGTGGGGCATCGCCAAGCAATAGCTCAGTGCTAGGTCGTGGAATTGGCATCGACGATGACTCCGCTGACGCAGCTGAGTCAGATGGTGACGGCATCCTGTGGCCCTCCGAACGCGAGCACAATCGCGGGGCCGCGTCGCCAGAGAGGCGCTCCTATAAGGCGCCAGATTTTAAGGGGGATATATAAATGAATTCGGTCGTACGCAACGGATTGTGGCGGCGGAGCACCGCAGTGGGCGCGGTGGCGGTGCTGGGCTTTGTTTCCGGTTGCTCAACCTTGCCGCACGATACGAGCCCCCAAGTCGTAGGTACCTACCACAATCAGCCCGATGGCCCGGAAGAAGTCATTGCCCCAGAGGTGGGGGCAGACCCGGACCTTACCCTGCGCGATTTTTACCGAGCTGCGGCCGTTCCCACCAATGATCACGATGCGGCCCGTGGATTCCTCACGGAGACCGCCCGCGGGGCGTGGGATGCCTCGGGCGATGTCATGGTGGTCGATAGCCTGGATATCGTGACCGCACCCGATAAGAAACAAAACACAGCGGAGGATGTGCGCTCATTTAATGTGCGGGGCACCATCATTGGACGGCTTAAATCCGGTGGGGCGTATGTGCCGGAAAATGAAGGCTACGAAGCTACCATCGATATGAAAATGGTGGATGACCAGTGGCTTATTAATGGGCTGCCGGCAGGATTGGTTATTGAGCGCAATGAGCTGCGCAATCATTACACCCCGCAATCGCTCTATTTTTATAAACAAACCGATGACGTCCTCGTCCCGGATCGCCGGTGGCTCTATAAAGGCAGCGAAGAATCCGAGTCCACTCTGATTACCCTCTTGATGGAAGGCCCGTCCAGCAGCATTGCCCCGGCTACCCGCCGGGCAGCGGATGAAAAGGTCACCTTTGCTGGCTACGATAATGAAAACGGCTACCAGTTCGAGGGCTTGTCAGATCTGGATGAAAATGACCGCACCCGCTTTGCCGCGCAATTGGTCTGGACGCTTTCTGATGCCGGACATATCGGCCCCTTCAAGGTCAAGGCCGATGGCAGCAACCTGGTAGAAGGCATGGATACAGTCAGCGTGGATGATTTTGCTGACTATAACCCCAAGATCAATAGCAATTCCCTGTCCACGCTGTACGCATTGAACGAGGGCAACGTGCTGGAAGTCGATAGTGGGGTGGCCGAGCCGATCACTGGTGCCTTGGGGTCGAGCGGCAATGTGCAGTCAGTCGATGTCACCGACTCCGGCATGATTGCGGCGGTCAGCCGGAAGTCTAGTGGTGACTTCAAGTTGCAAATGGGCGAAATCGGCTCCGTCATGCAGGACTCGGTCGACGGCAAGACGCTGGCGCGGCCCACCTTCGAATTCAACGGGCAGGCCGCCTGGACGGTGGTCGATGGTGACCGCATCGTGCGCGTCGTGCGTTCCAAGACCACCGGGCGGATTTCGGAATCCGAGGTTGATGCCCGCAGCATTGATGAGATCGAGGGCGAAATCTCCGTTATCCGGCTCTCCCATAGCGGCGCACGCGCGGCGATGATCATTGACGGCCACGTCTATATCGCTGCGGTAGCCCAATCCAGCAGCGGCGATAAGCGCATCGTCAACGCCCGCGAGGTGGGTCCAGAGGTCTCTGGTTCGGCATTATCGCTGGATTGGAATAACGATGGCTCGCTCATCGTCGGTACCTCCTCTGGTCAGTCGCCGGTATGGCGCATCGAGCAGGATGGTTCTTCGGCATCTACCATGCCGACGGGTAATATCACCGCCCCAGTAGTCGCGGTGGCGACCTCGCCGTCAAAGCTTTATATAACGGATTCCCATGCCATGTTGGAACTTCCCGCCACGGTGGTAGATGAGGTGAACTGGCGCGAGGTGCCTGGCCTGCAGGGCCGGCGTTCTTCGCCTATCGTGTCCGATTAGAAGGCGGTTGCGCTCTAGGTGGCGCCGCCGCAAAGGCCTTTCGGGGATGGGGCGGTGGTGCGCAGTGAGCGTGCGAGAACTGATTTTTCCGCGTGCGTGTGCGGGGTGCCGCGCGCCCGGACATGTCTTGTGCGCGCAGTGCCGGGAGCACCTGCGCCAGCCTCCTTACCTGGTAAGCCGCCCGCGGCTGCTCGGGGCACCGGTATTTGCCCTGGGGTCCTATTCGGACATTCGCCGAAATATCATCATCAGCATGAAGGAACAGGGCAATAGGGAGGTGCGCGATTATATCGGTGCGGTGGTGGCCGCGGGCGTGGCGCACTTGGCTGCCCGCGGCGAGATTCCCCGCGAGCTGTGCCTAGTGCCGGCACCTACTCGTCGCCGCTCTGCGCGCAGGCGCGGCGGCGATCCCGTGACGGCCGTGTGCCAGGGTGCGGCGCGCCGGCAACGGTCCCTGCAGGTGCGCGAGGCGCTTATCATGGGCGCGAATACCGAGGATCAATCTGAGCTCAATGCGCAGGATAGATGGGCGAATCTACAGGGGCGAGTGGGGGTTTGCGCCCCAGTGAACGGTAAGCCGGCGCTGCTTGTCGATGACGTTATAACCACCGGCGCCACCCTTGCGGCCAGTATGGCGGCCCTACGCGCCGCCGGCGCCACAGTCTATGGGGCATTGGCCTTTGCAGATGCTTAAGGTACATCACACAGTAGGGTGCACGGTTTTACCCCCTAATGCCATCAGGTCATAACCACTGGTATTATTAAAAGTGTCACAGAGGAACAGTTACTGTGATTGTTTCTAGTCCCCACTACCAAAGGGAGGCATCTCAATGTCCCAGCCAAATAATGCTCAGGTAACGATTACGGGCCGTAACGTTGAAGTTCCGGAACACTTCCAAGAGCGCGTCAATGAAAAGCTGGCCAAGATTGAACGCCTTGATCCCACATTGACCTTCTTCCACGTGGAGTTGCAGCACGAGCCAAACCCACGCCGCGAAGCAGAGTCCGACCGCATCCAGATCACTGCGACCGGTAAAGGCCACATCGCCCGCGCAGAGGCTAAGGAAGACTCCTTCTACGCAGCGCTGGAAACCGCGATGGGGAAGATGGAACGCTCCCTGCGCAAGGTGAAGGTGCGCCGTGAATACGTCAAGGGCGGCCACCGCGCACAGAAGGGCACCGGCGAAATCGCCGCCGAGATGGTTGCGGAGGCAGAAGCACAGCGCGCCAAGGAAGAGCGCTTGGTTGATCCTTATGCCGAGACCGTCGAGGATGTTCGCCCCGGCCAGATCGTGCGCACCAAGGAACACCCGGCCACCCCGATGAGCGTGGACGATGCCCTGAGTGAGATGGAGCTGGTTGGTCACGATTTCTTCCTCTTTGTCAATGAGGAAAACAACAAGCCATCCGTGGTCTACCGCCGCCACGCTTTCGACTACGGCATCATCTCCTTGTCTGAGGATGCAGAGGGCTAGAGCCTCCGGCGCCCGCCTAGAGCGCTAAACCTCTTTATTCCCCCTTCCTACCAATCGGGCTATTGCTCGATGAGGTGGGGAAGGGGGATTTGTCATGCTGTGAGTTATCTGTTTTCTTAGTGCTCTTAGTGTGAAATCACTATCGTTTAAGGGCGGGTAGAACGCGACAAGGCCAGCAGCGTGAGTACAATTGCGGGAAGTTAACGAATGTGTCGCGATAAGAAGGACTAACGAATAGTGTTTGGACTTTCCAAGCTGCTGCGCGCGGGCGAGGGCCGTACGGTCAAGCGCCTGGGCAAGATTGCAGACGATGTAATTGCACTCGAGGATCAGTACGCGGAGCTTTCGGACGATGAGCTAAAGGCCAAGACTGACGAGTTCAAAACTCGCCTCAAGGATGGCGAAGAAAAGAACGACATCTTGCTCGATGCTTTTGCTACCGTCCGCGAAGCCGCTTGGCGCGTCCTAGGGCAAAAGCACTACCCCGTGCAGATCATGGGCGGCGCCGCCCTGCACTTTGGCAATGTTGCAGAGATGCGTACCGGTGAGGGTAAGACCCTGACCTCCTTGTTGCCCGCTTACCTCAACGCTTTGGAGGGCGAGGGCGTACACATTGTCACGGTCAATGACTACTTGGCCAAGCGCGACGCCGAGATGATGGGTCGTGTGCACCGCTGGTTGGGCCTTTCCGTGGGCGTAATCTTGGCAGAAATGCGCCCGCAAGAGCGCAAGGAAGCCTATGACTGCGACATCACCTACGGCACCAATAATGAGCTGGGCTTTGATTACCTACGCGATAACATGGTGCGCACCCTTAATGATGTAGTTCAGTGCGGACACAATTTCTGCATCGTGGATGAGGTGGACTCGATTCTTATCGATGAAGCCCGTACCCCACTCATCATCTCCGGCCCGGTTGATGGCTCCTCCCAGTTCTACGGCGTCTTTGCCCAGCTGGCGCCGCGCATGCGCGAGGGCATCCACTACGAAGTGGACCACAAAAAGCGCACCATCGGCGTCTTGGAAGAGGGCGTGGAATACGTCGAAGATCAGCTCGGCATTGATAACCTCTACGCGCCGGAGCACTCCCAGTTGGTTTCCTACCTCAATAACGCGTTGAAGGCCAAGGAGCTCTTTACCCGCGATAAGGACTACATCGTTCGCAACGGCGAAGTGATGATCGTGGATGGCTTTACCGGCCGCGTTTTGGCAGGACGTCGCTATAACGAAGGCATGCACCAGGCCATTGAGGCCAAGGAGCAGGTGGAGATCAAAAACGAAAACCAGACGCTGGCGACGGTTACCCTTCAGAACTTCTTCCGTCTCTATGAAAAAATTTCCGGCATGACCGGTACCGCGGAAACGGAAGCCGCGGAGCTGCATTCCATCTATGGGCTGGATGTGGTTCCTATTCCTACCAATAAGCCGAACCAGCGCACCGACCACTCGGACCGCATTTACAAGACGCAAGAGGCAAAATTTGCCGCGGTGGTTGATGATATTGCAGAGCACGTTGAAAACGGCCAGCCGGTCTTGGTTGGTACCACCTCTGTGGAGCGCTCCGAATACTTGTCGCAGTTGCTTAGCAAGCGCGGCGTGCAGCACAACGTGCTCAACGCCAAGCACCACGAAGAAGAGGGCCAGATCATTGCCCGTGCGGGCCGCCCCGGCACCGTGACCGTGGCAACCAACATGGCCGGTCGTGGTACCGATATCGTGCTCGGCGGTAACCCGGAAGTCATTCTCGATGAGAAGCTGCGCGAACGCGGCCTCGACCCCTTTGAGGATGAGGAAAAGTACCAGGAGGCCTGGGAAGCCGAGATCGACGGTGAGAAAGAGCGCTCGAAGCGCTTGGGTGATGAGGTGCGCGAATCGGGCGGGCTCTATGTCTTGGGCACCGAGCGCCACGAGTCTCGCCGCATTGATAACCAGCTGCGCGGTCGTACCGGCCGTCAGGGTGACCCGGGCGAGACCCGCTTCTACCTGTCTATGCGCGATGAGTTGATGGTGCGCTTTGTGGGCCAGTCCATGGAGCACATGATGAATCGCCTCAACGTGCCCGATGATGTCCCCATCGAGGCCAAGATGGTCTCGAACTCCATTAAGGGCGCCCAGGCGCAGGTGGAGAATCAAAACTTCGAGATGCGCAAGAACGTGCTGAAGTACGATGAGGTGCTCAATGAGCAGCGCAAGGTGGTCTACTCCACGCGCTATTCCATCCTCGATGCCGATGACATCAAGGACGATATCCGGACCATGATCGATGACACGGTCTCTGCCTACGTCGCGGGTGCTACCGCCACCGGTTATGTCGAGGACTGGAACCTCGAGGAACTCTGGAATGCCCTCGAGGCGCTGTACGGCCCCACGATGTCCCCGGACGAGCTAGTGGAGGGCTCCGAGTACGGTTCCCCAGGCGAGCTCACCGCGGAGCAGCTGCGCGATGCCCTCGTCACCGACGCGAACCGAGAGTACGACAAGTTGGAGGAATCCGTTTCTGCCATCGGCGGCGACAAGCAGATGCGCAATACCGAGCGCATGGTGATCCTGCCGATTATTGACCAGAAGTGGCGCGAGCACCTCTATGAGATGGACTACCTCAAGGAGGGCATCGGCCTGCGCGCGATGGCGCAGCGCGACCCGCTGGTGGAATACCAGAAGGAGGGTGGCGATATGTTCAATGCCATGAATGAAGGCGTGAAGGAAGAAACCGTGCGCCAGTTGTTCATGCTGCGCAAGCAGTTCAAGCAGCAGGAAGAAAACCAAGAATCCGGCGGTGACTCGGGCTCTGGTCCTGCAGGCCAAGAAACCGTAGAGGCATAACGCTTCAACGTCCTATCACGCCCCTTCCTCTTCCTCCCTGCCCTCGCGCGGTGGGGAAGCGGTAGGGGCGCTGTTAGTTTTAGAGCAGCCGAAACGAGCGTAGCCCTTGGTCCGTGGCGGAGCCGGTAAAGGCGTGACGGTGCGTGCCGATGACCGCGGAGCCGAAGTATTCGCCATTAGGTCGCGCGTGCAGGCTGGTAAGGCGCAGGGCATCGGTGTCATAGGGGCTTTCGCGCCGGTGCACCCAAGAACCGATATGTAGGCGGATGGAATCCGAAAAGCGCGGGGAATTAAGGTGTGCCAGCGGGCGGTAGCCGGCGGCGACCTCAAGGATAAAGACGACCCAGGCTTGGATATGGTGCTGGGCGGCTACCTCTGCCGTAGTGGGCAGGCGGCCGTAATGGATGCGGTGCGGGGCGATGTATAGCTTGAGATGAGAGTAGCCGGGAATGGGCTCATACATGGTGAAATGAGTGCTCCTGCAAAAAGGGCAGGGAGGCGAACGCGTGATAATTATCTCACGGGGGCGCTGCGCGCGCTATTTCTGGCAGTTTCCTGTATGAGGCGGGCGAGAATATAAGCGCAGTTCGCTATACTTTCGGGAGTTACAAAGTATTCGTGTACTGAAGGATTAAAAATTATGCGTGGTCTCATCATTGACTATGTCGGCGTCCTCGATGGCGCTGAAGAGGACAATCGCCGCTGGAAGGCTCTGCTGTCTGCGGCGAAGGCAAATGGTGCCGCAACCGCTATCTTGTCTAATGACCCGGGCGGTTCCGGAGCCGAGCACATTCGCGAGTGGGAATACCGCGGCAACGTCGATGCCGTGGTGTTGTCTGGAGAAATCGGGGCGGAAAAGCCGGAGGTTGCGGCATTCCAAGCTGCTGCCGATGCCCTTGAGCTGCCCTTGAGCGATTGCGTCATGGTCGATGATTCGATTCTTAACGTGCGCGCCGCCGTCGATGCCGGAATGATCGGTTTCTTGTACACCAGCTTCGACCGCGTTTCTGTAGAAATTCAAGCCGTATTCGATATTGAAGGGGAATTTTAGTGGCTCAAGCCCGCGTCTATATTCCGGCGACCTATGCCATGCTGGCGGAGCTCGCAGAAACCGGAACGCTCGCGGCGCGTTCCGGCTGGGGTTTCATGGTTACCCCAGCCCTGCGGGATTTTTATACCGCAGGCGATGAAGAAGAGATCGCCTACTCCGCCTTCCTTGAGGCCTCTATGGCCTCGCTGCGCCTGTTGACCATTGGGGACGAGGAGAAGTTCCCGCACCGGCGCGTGGTCATTTCTATCGACGTTGATGACACTGCAGTTACCCCGCGCCCAGATATGGGCGAGCCGGTGGTAGAGCTCCAGCCGGCGCAATTTGGCACCGATAATCTCGCCGCCATTCACGTGGATATTGAAGAATCCGAAGAGGCAACCGCCAAGGCCATTGAGGCCATTGATTCCGCTGACCTCGGCGATGAGGACGCGGAGCTCGCGGTGGGCGATGCCTTGGATAATTTCATGGCCTTCTACCACCCAACGGAGCTGCCGTTCCTCGTGGAATTGCTCTAAGCCGCGCTAATTTTCCCACTCCACGTTGGTGCGCAGGGCTTGTAGTAGTCCGCGTACCGCATCGCGACGGCGGGCGGTAGCGGTGCCCTCGGGGATGATTTCTGGATCATCGAGCCCGCATTCCGGATCCGCCGGCGGCCCTGCGTGCGTACAGCCGCGCGGGCACTCCTCAATAGCCGCGGCGAGGTCCTCGAAAACGCCAAGGACGGTATCCGCGTCCACATGCGCCAGCCCGAAGGAGCGAATGCCCGGCGTATCGATGATCCAGCCGCCCTGAGGTTCGGCACCTGGAGCGTCGGTGGGCAAGGGGAGGGCCACCGATTGCGTCGAGGTATGCCGGCCCTTGCCGATGCCCGATACTTCCCCCGTTTCCCTTTCCGCGTCTGGAACCAGGCGGTTGACCAGCGTGGACTTGCCTACCCCGGAATGCCCGATGAGCGCGGTAATGTGGCCATCTACTTGCGCGCGCACGGCATCTAGGCCATCCTCGACTCCGGCTTCGACCACCGTGACATCTAGGTCGGCGAATTCTTCTGCAAACGGCGTTGGGTCCGCGAGATCCGTCTTGGTCAGGCACAAGATGGGGTGGAGGTTGCCCACGAATGCGGCAATCAGGGCGCGCTCGACAAAGCCGGATCGCGGGGGAGGGTCTGCCACGGCAGAAACGATCAGCAATTGATCGGCATTGGCCACCACGATGCGCTCATACGGATCCGTGTCATCGGCGGTGCGGCGCAGCACGGAGGTGCGATCCGCCAGCTTGACGATGCGCGCCAGCGTGTCCTTGGCACCAGAGGTATCACCAACCACGCCGACGCGGTCACCGACCTCGATGGCGGTGCGGCCCAGCTCGCGGGCGCGCATGGCGGTGACGTGGGGGCCATCGTCAAGCGCAACGCCCCACCGCCCGCGGTCCTTGGTGATTACCATGCCGTATTTGGCATTTTTGTGCTTGGGCCGATCCTTGGTGCGCGGGCGCGAGCCCTTGCCGGGGCGCACGCGCACATCAGATTCATCAAAGGAACCGAAACGTCTAGCCATGTAAATCCTGTTGGTCGGGGTGCAGCATCGTCTCCCACATGCGGGCGAAACCGGGCAAGGTCTTGGAGGTGGTGGAAATATCCTCAATCTGGATATCAGGGACTTTCAAACCCAGAATTGCGCCGGCGGTGGCCATGCGGTGATCGGCATAGCACGGCCAATCGCCGCCGTGGAGTTCGGCGGGTTCGATCACCAGGCCATCGTCAAGCTCGGTGACCCTGCCGCCCAGTGCATTGATATTCGCTGCGAGCGCCTGCAGGCGGTCGGTCTCGTGGCCGCGCAGGTGGGCGATGCCCGTGAGCCGCGACGGCGTTTCCGCGAGCGCGCACAGGGCCGCAACGGTGGGGGTAAGCTCCCCGATATCGCCCATATTGCGCTCGATGCCCTGCATCTTTCCCGCAGGGTTGCCCACTGCAGTCACGCTATTGTGCTCCTGGGTTACCATCACACCCATATCCAGCAGGATCTGCCGGATGGCATCGCCTGGCTGGGTGGTATTTGCCGGCCAATTCTTGATGGTCAGGCGCCCACCGGTTACCGCCGCTGCGGCGAGGAATGGCGTGGCATTGGAGAGATCCGGCTCGATGAACCATTCGCGCCCGGCAATGGGGCCGGGGTGCACCGTCCACGTCGTGCCGTCAGAATCCACGCGCACGCCCGCCTGGCGCAGCATGCCCACCGTCATTTCCACGTGCGGCATAGATGGCAGCTGGCCGCCCTCGTGGGTGAGCTGGATGCCCTGGGAAAAACGCGCCCCGCTCAGCAGCAGGCCGGAGACGAACTGGGAAGAACCAGAAGCATCGATGGTGACTTTGCCGCCTTCTGGCACGCCGTTGGAGGACACCGTAAAGGGCAGGCTATCTCCTTCCACATCAACGCCGAGGCTGCGCAGCGCATCCAGCGTCGTCGACATGGGGCGGCTGTAGGCCTGCTTATCGCCATCGACGCGCACCGGGCCATCCGCCAGCGCCGCGACCGGCGGCACAAAGCGCATCACCGTGCCGGCCAGCCCGCAATCCACCGTGGCACCGTGCAGCTTCCCAGGCTGGACGTGGATATCGGCGCCGTCATGGGTGAAGCGAACCCCCATGGCACTGAGCGCATCCTCCATTAGCTGCGTATCGCGCGATACCAGCGGGGTGTGCAGGATAGACGGGGAATCAGCAAGCGCGGCCAGGATGAAGGCGCGATTGGTAATCGATTTCGATCCTGGCACCTGGTGTTCCCCCGTAACGGGGCTGGTAGCCAGCGGGGCGGTCCAAGGTTGAGACATAGTGTCCATAATAGAGGCCATGTGCGGAAGATTCGTTCTTTTTACCGAGTCCCTCCTCGATGAGGTGGGAAACCTCCCGGGAATCCAGGAAGTCCACGCCCCACAGGGCACGCCTGGGCCGCGATATAACATTGCCCCGACCCAGCCCATTCCCATCGTACGCGTGCGCGAAGAACTGGCGGAAGTCGATCCCGCGCGGTGGGCGCTCTTGCCGCAGTGGAAGAAAGACCTGGATGGCCCGCCGCTTTTTAATGCCCGGGCGGAAACGGTGGCAAGCAAGCCATCTTTTCGCACCGCCTTTAAATCCCAGCGCTGCCTTATCCCCATGAACGGCTATTACGAGTGGCACAAGGATGGCTCCACCAAGACGCCGTACTACGTCCATCCAGACCAGGGCCTGCTGTGGGCCGCGGGGCTCTGGGATACTGGGTTGGACCGGCTCTCTGCCACCATCGTGACCACCGCGGCTACCGAAGAGATGGAGTGGCTGCACCACAGGTTGCCGCGATTTTTGGCGCCGGAGGAGATGCGCACCTGGCTCGAGGGTAGTGCCGAGGAGGCCAAGGAGCTGCTAGTGCCCACTGGCCTGCGGGGGTTTGAGTATCACCCTGTGGATAAGGCCGTGGGGACTGTCTCTAATGACTACCCGGAGCTACTCAGCCAGTAGATCGGCAAAGTCAGCCCCGCACAAGCGCGCGAGGTCTTCTGCGTTGAGCTCAATATCTAAGCCGCGGCGGCCGCCGGAGATAAAGACAGTATCGAAGAGCACCGCGGATTCCTCGATCACCGTGGGCAGCGGATTCTTTTGTCCGAGCGGGGAAATGCCGCCGTGCACGTAGCCTGAGGATTTCTCGGCATCGTGCACCTGCGCCATGGCGGCCTTAGATACGCCAAGGGCGGCCGCCGCCTTCTTGAGGCTTAAATGGTGCGTGGTGGGAATCACGCACACCGCCAGCTCGCGGCGCGGGCCTTTGCCCGCGGTGAGATCAATAATGAGCGTTTTCAGCACGCGCTCGGGTTCTACGTCTAAGGCCGCCGCGGCGTGGTCACCGAAGTGGTCCTTGCCCGCTTCAAAGGTGGATATGGAGTGTTTGACTCCGGCATCTTCGATGACTTTCAGGGCCGGGGTAGCGGCATGCGGGGACTTTTTGGCCATATAGGAATTTTAGCGTGAGACGTTAGGATAGATTGTGTGGTTAAAGAAACAGTGAGCGAAAAGGAGCTGCAGCGCCGCTTTGAAAAGGAAGCGCTCCCGCTGCTCGATCAGCTCTATGGCGGCGCGCTGCGCATGACGCGAAACCCGCAAGACGCGGAAGACTTGGTGCAAGAGACCTATCTGAAGGCCTATAAGTCCTTCCATTCCTTTAAGCAGGGAACGAACCTGAAGGCATGGCTTTATCGCATCATGACCAATAACTACATCAACTCCTATCGCAAGGCGAAGCGGCGTCCTACCGAGTCTTCTGCCGATGATCTGAGTGATTTTCAGCTCTATACCACCGCAGGGCACGATTCCACCGGGTTGGAATCCGCTGAGGTGGCAGCGCTTAAAGAGATGCCAGATAGGTCCATCTCGCAGGCCATTAATGACCTGCCGGAGGATTACCGGATGGTGGTCTACTACTCCGATGTGGAGGGCTTAGCGTACAAGGAAATCGCCGAAATCATGGATACTCCATTGGGAACGGTGATGTCTCGCCTGCACCGTGGAAGAAAAATGCTCCGGAAGGCGTTGAAGGACGTAGCACGTGAACAAGGAATTGGATTAGAACACCCGGACATGGAGGAGAAGTAATGGAAGGCGCAACCGGAAAGAACTGTGGTGCGTGTAGTTCCACTGAGGTACACAACCTATTTTGCGAGCTTCTCGATGAATCCACGACCTACGCCCGCGCTTTAGCCATCCGCGAGCACATCGCCCAATGTGATTTTTGCCAGCAACGACTAGAGCGCGAAGAGCTCGTCCGCTCCCTCGTGCGCAATTGCTGTGCCGGCCAAGCTAAGGCACCGCAATCGCTGCGCCGCCGCATCTCGATAGAAATTACGGAGATCGAATCCCGCTGGTAAAAGTGTCATTTAGAACTGAGAACGCCTCGCAACAAGAGTCGAGGCATTTCGTACTGCTGTATTTCCTCTTCCAGTTCAGAAGCATACATACATACCGTCAGGCGCCCTCTGCCGAAGCGGTGCTGTAGAAAAAATTTCCATAGGATCTCACTCGCAGCGGTCAACCCGCGAGTCAAACCCTACCCACACGCCCTGGGGCGTAATGCGAGTGGATAGGCAAATAGTAGGGGCCTAACACTGACGTGTCCATTTTCTGGGGTCATGTCCAGCCCTGACTAGTAAATACGCATCCTGCGAATAGTTGAAGAACGGGTTCTGTTTTTGGGCTGGTACCTCTCTGGTGGTACCAGCGCTAGTTTTTCTGAATTCGCTGGCGGTAGTAATCACGATTGTCTTCTTGCATGTGAGCAAATTCCATGAGTACGCCCGGCCAGATGGGATACGTATCGATAAGGTTTTCTGCGATGTTTAGCAACGGTGAAAAAGCGATCTCGCCCCATCTGATGCCTATGCCGACTCTTTCGGAGTAGGCCGTGCTATTTAAAGGGCCAAGTGCCCACTGACTCCCTGACATCGCATTCATCCATGTGCCGTTGATAGCGAGGATGCGGGATACTTTCTCTTCATAGCTGTGTTTAGAGTTTAAGATTTCGAGTACGATCTCGAAGGGAAACTCTTTTGTGCCATCGGTGACCTGCTTGCGCTGAAGAGGCGTCAACTCTGCAAGTGTCGTGGGGACTGTTGTTGAAAGGAAGTCTTCCAGCCTATTTCCGAATTGTTGATGATATCCGTCAAGCCACATTAGGTTCCTGTCGGGCTATGCAGGGCGTATAACCCAAGCCCCTGAATATTGATTTAAAGTCTTGTCGAAAAGCAGGTTGCGGATATAGCCCAGTCCCCAGTTTTGCTGTCTTCTTAGACGATTGAGTGTATTCCAGCATTCACTTTTCTACAAGGAAGATTTGGCTGTTGTGTCCTGAGGATTCAAGATTCGGCTCTGTGGGGTGCAGCAGAGACGTTGTCGAAGTGAAGAAGGCGAGAATCGCTGCCCCGAGGATATTTATGCGCCTAAATCGGTTTCTGGTGTCAGCAAGATTTAGTATGTCTCTACTCCATCAATTTGGGCGTAGTGAGGAGCGATGTTTGTGCGGGTTCCGGCTACTACCAGTTTGCACGGTGAGTCTCGGGCTAGTCCTGCATACTCGTCGTCGTCAAGTGTCTTTCGCCTTGAGGAGGTAGTTGAGGCGAACAGCTTACGGACGATGGGCACCCATATGTAACAGGGGCCACCATCGCCGATCGCTATACCTGCTAACGGAAGCCGGCAAAAGGAAACCACGAAATGAGTTCAATTAGTGCACTTCGGGGAAGCTATGACCGATGTCCCGATATGGACCAGTAGTATCAACCCAAAATGAGCGCCCTGGTCGCTACTGCTCCGAGAGTCGGATTTCTAATAGAAAGATTAAAAACCCGGCCGTACGAGTTCTTAAGGTGAACTGGTACGAAACCGGGCTTTATAATATGTGCTGTACGTTATGCGCCAGGACGCTTGCCGTGATTAGCGGCCTTCTTGCGGCGATCCTTGCGCTTGCGACCACGCTTGCTCATTGCGCACTCCTTCGTTGAGGGTTTCTGAACTTTATTCAACTGTAGCGGCTAAGGGCGCCGAAACGAAAATTGGGGCGGGGGTTAGGTTCCCCGGGTCCGCGCTTTTAGGCGGACACGCGGGAACGGCCGCGGCCGCGGTTGCGGCGACGCTTGAGGGCGCGGCGCTCCTCTTCAGACAGGCCGCCCCAGACGCCGGCATCGAGGCCGGACTCGAGTGCCCAGTTGAGGCAGGAAGTAGCGACGGGGCAGCGGTTGCAGACCAGCTTGGCCTTAGCGATCTGGGTAAGAGCAGGGCCAGAGTTACCTACTGGGAAGAACAGCTCTGGGTCTTCGTCGCGGCAAACGGCTTCGTGGCGCCAATCCATGATTGATATCTCCTAACAAATTTTTGACAGCAGTAAATACGAGCGCAATCCGTGCGGGGCAGGAAAGCACCTTGATTTTTAGGTGGTGTGTGAACTGGTCTGCTAGCAGTGGGGTCCGGTCTCGAGGTCGGGCCAGCGTCGCCGCCGCCTATGGTTCACGGTGTTGTTGCCTGAAGTTTCCTCCAGGTTAAGAAGAGGTTTACGCCCTCTTTCTTTTTGCTACTAGAGAATCATGACATGTTTACCCGATCGCCGCTAGGGTTAAAGGCTAAATTGTGGTTAACATCACGCAAATAGGCGCAGTGTGGGGGCCATAAATGTCAAAATCAAATTTTAAAGAATCCTGTGAGAATCGCCGTGAGCTGCAGCTATAGGTGCTATGTTGTGAGTGTGGTGAGGAAGAGACCGTCAAATCTCCCAGCTCAGCCCTTGCCCCCGCGCTAGTGCAGGCAACATCGAGGCCTTGCCGTGGGTGGCACAGAAAAAATTCACGCCGGATTAGTAGACTGTGGCTTTGTGTCTAAGCAGAACAAACGCCAGGTAAATAAACAGCAGCGAGATAAGGCGGCAGCGCCCGCAGCGGCACCGGATAGTGCCCCGCAGTCGGTGCTGATAGGCGCTGGCATTGCCACGGTGCAATCCATCGCGGTTATTTGTTTTGGCATTTTCCTCATTGTGCGCGAAGCGGTGGGTGCGGAAAATGACTCGATGGTCTCTGATTCCGGATCGGGAAGCTTTGTAGGGCTTGGCACCGCCATCTTTATCTTCATCGTCTTTGGCTTCGTCATCGCAGGCGCGTGGGCCATGGTGAAGGGAAAGCGATGGGGAAGAGGTGCCGTGGTCCTCGTAGAGCTCATCCTGGGCGCGAGCGCGTTTCAAATGTATAGCGGTGGATCCCCGGTGCTGGGAACTATCACCCTGCTAAGCGCGGTCGCGGTGCTTTACCTCTTGATGTTCAGGCGCGAGTCCTCGGAGTGGGCCGCCTCGAATTTCTAAGGGCCACTCGCGTTTGGGCCACTCGCGCGGGGCCCACGAGTGGCACTCGCTTAGTCGCTGCTGAGGCCAACGACGGTATCGCCGCGGGTTTCTACAATGGTCTCGCCCGCCAACGTGAGGTGGACAGGACCGCGGTAATCTCCGCGGTCGACGGCAATTTCGCGCAGTACCTTACCGGTAGACCAGTCCACGACAGCTATGCCCTTTTCGGTGGGCATCAGCATGCGCCCAGCCACTGAAATTGGGGTGCCGATGGCGCCGTCGATGACATGATCGACTCGCAAATCACTAGGCGTTAAAAGGTAGAGGCGCTGCCCATCAAACCACGTCATATGGTGCGGGAGATCCGCAACGGCCGGGGCGAAAGGGCTTGTGCCGGAATCGATGGCTGCGGAAGGCTTTACGGGGGTAGAAGAAAGCTTTTCGCCCTCGTTGTTATAGGACTCAATGCGGGGTTCTGGGCCGGGGATATAGACCGCGGCGGCGTCTTGGCCCACCGCGATAAGCCGCGCTCCATCGCGATCGACGGAGACATCGGCATCCATTTCTGGTTCCCGGGAGTCCTCCGGGGTGGTGTTTTGAAACCTTAACCACGTGGTGTGAAGTTCCTCCGGGCACGATTCCGTCAGTGCGAGATTCTCGGTACGCGTCAGCGCCGAAGAAATGGTGCACTCCTCGTGCGGTTGCTTCTGTGCCTCCTGCTTGGCCTCCACTTCGCCGTATTCCACGGTGCGCACGAGATCTGAGCGCCATAGATCGATTCGCCCGGCAGAAACGGTCCCTACCCGGTCATTGGACTGCACAGGTACAACGTCCGGGGAATTGATAGCGCTGCGGGTGGAGTCATATTCACCCGTCGCGGCGTTGATGGCAACCGTATCCCCGCAGCCCACGCCCGTGCGATAGGTGGCAACTACCTTGCCCCAGGCGGTCGATAGCGAGCAGAGATCGGCATCGCTGCGGGTATAGGTCCAGGCCGTGGAGCCATCGGCATTGGTGGCAGTGAGCACATCGCCATCGTGGCTAATGCTCAACCCGTGGGCGGAAATGGCGCGGTATTGGCCGGGTACGGGCTGGTTGGGCAGGCTGTAGGCAGTGGTGAGGGAGGAGGGGACATCGGCAAGCACAGCGGCATCACCTTCCCCAGGAACCGCCTCTTGGTGCAGGTCCGCCTGGTGGATATTGGCGGTGGCGACCGCGCCGCCCACCGCGATGGCACAGATAGCGCCAATGATGCCGGTGGCCTTCCAATCCGCCGCGGTAGCCCGCAAGATGGGGGCCTTAGTCATCGGCGCCCTCCTCGGGGCGTGCCATTACCGCGCCGAGACCCGCCCCGGGACCGCGATTGGGCTTGTCCCGCGGACCGCTTATGCGCCGGAAGTTGGCCAATCACGCTGGTGGCAGGCCCCACCTTTTCCTGCACGCCAGCGGGGATGGACAGCGCCTGGGCAAGCTCCGGGGAGGTGGAAAACCACTGCGGCGGCGTGGCCGAATCTAGGCCTAGCTCATCGTTGATGACCTGCCATTTGGCCAGCTCATCGTAGCCCACGAGGGTAACGGCGGTGCCGGTATGCCCAGCGCGGCCAGTGCGCCCGATGCGGTGGATAAACGTCATGGGATCATCGGGAACTTGGTAGTTGATGACGTGGGTGACATCATCGACGTCGATGCCGCGCGCGGCGATATCGGTGGCGACGAGGATGTCCACCTCGCCCGAGCGGAAGGCCTGCAGGGACTTTTCCCGGGACTTTTGCCCCAAGTCACCGTGCACGGCGCCGACGCGGAAGCCGCGCTCAGCAAGGTCATCGGCCAATTGCGCCGCCGAGCGTTTGGTGCGGGTAAAGATTATGCTGCGACCCCGGCCCTGGGCCTGCAGGATATGTGCGATGACCGGCACCTTATCCATGCGGTGGGCTTGGAAGGTGACCTTGCGGGTGGTTTCGTGCGTGACTTCATCCGCCTCCGATTCGGCCCGGATGTGTACGGGCTTATTCATGAACTGCCGCGATAAGTTCAAAATGGCGCCCGGCATGGTGGCAGAAAACAGCATTGTTTGGTGCGCATTGCCATCGAGCGCTTCCAAAATGGCCTCTATGGAGGGCAAAAAGCCCAGGTCCAGCATCTCATCGGCCTCATCGAGCACCACGATAGCGACGTGGCGCAGAACCAGATCGCCGCGCTCGTGCAGATCGAGCAGGCGGCCTGGCGTGCCGATGACCACATCAACGCCGCGCTGGAGGAGCTTAATCTGCTCCTCGTAGGGGCGCCCGCCGTAGATGGAGGCGAGGCGGACAGGCAGGTGCGCGGCCGCGTCCTGCAGATCCGCGGTGACCTGCTGGGCGAGCTCGCGGGTGGGCACGACGATAAGTGCCCGCGGCGTCCCATCCAGTGGGGCAATATCCGCGTCATCAAAAACGCGATCGAGCAGCGGCACACCAAAGCCAAAGGTCTTGCCCATGCCGGTGCGCGCCTGGCCAATGAGGTCTTGGCCATTGAGCGCAATGGGCAGGGTTAATTCCTGGATTGCAAAGGTTCGCGCGATGCCACGGTCAGCGAGCCCATCGCAGATTTCGGCGGCCACGCCGAGTTCCGCGAAGGTCGGTGGCTGGGGTTTTATGACAGACACACCTTGATAGTAGCCGGGATGGTTATAGTGGGGCCATTGGCATGTAAAACTCTCGTTAAAGGAGGATAGTTTTTATGGATATCAAGTTTGGTTTTGCAGATACCCCGCGCGAGCTGATTATTAGCACCAGTGGCGAGCAGGCGGAGCTGACGCAAAAGATTAATAGCGCCCTGGCGGAAAACTCCACGTTGGAGCTAGAAGATGACAAGGGTCGCAAGTACCTCGTGCGCACGGACCGCGTGGTGTACGTCGAGGTTGGCGCCGCTAAGAAGCAGTCCGTCGGATTCGCCGGCGCCTAAGCTTGGGGCTTTCTAAAGGTTTGCTAATTCAGTTTTTGAATAGGCAACCGGGTACCCTCAATGCCTATGGAAAGTAGGCAGAATCGCAAGGCTCACCAGAGCCATGGGCGAATCCCGGATCACCCGAACCCGGTGGTCCGGTTCGCCCGCCGCTACGGCTGGTGGCGTGTAGTGGCTATCCCCGTGATGGTGCTGCTTACCATCTGGGTGATTGTGGATATCGCGTCCGGCTCTTCGACCGATGATAACGGCGATGCATCCAGCGCGGAGACCACCGCAGCCGCCACCCCTACCCACGAGGATCTCACCGGCCCCGACCCCGCGAATGCGGAGGCGGTAGAGCGCGAGATTAGTGAGATGCCCCCAGGAAGTGACTTCACCAAAAAAGGAAAGGGCACGTTCCACGCAATCGGCCGCCCCGGCGCCGTAGCCGGCGAGGGTGGCGAGAAGAAGGTGCGCTACTCCATCGAGGTGGAAGATGGGCTCAATACCGCTCCCTACGGCGGTGATGATGCCTTTGCCGCAATGGTGGAGGCAACCCTTGCGGATCCACGCGGGTGGACCGCCCAGGGTGACTTCGAATTCGAGCACGTCGCCTCTGCAGACGATCCCGATACCCGCATCCAGCTGACCTCTCTGGGCACTGCTGCGGAGCGGTGTGGCGAGAAGATCGAGACGGAAACCTCCTGCCACACCATGTTTACCGGCGAATCCACCACCATCATTAATGAGGCGCGGTGGGTGCGCGGGGCCACGCCCTTTGAGGGTGATTTGGGCAATTACCGCCAGTACGTCATCAACCACGAATTGGGCCACGCCATTGGCTATGCCTCCCACCAGCAGTGCGGCGGCGAGGGCAAATTGGCCCCGGTAATGATGCAGCAGACGCTGAGTTTGAACAACAAGGAATTGCATGACCGCAATCCCAAGGAGGTCTATCCTGATGAGGATGTGACCTGCGAGCCTAACCCGTGGCCATATCCCAATCCGGAGCACAAGGATCCCCACCAACCCCAATAAGGAGTACTGGATGCCGCTTCCTCCAGAGCATGTTTTAAGCGCCTTCCACGCAGAAACCGGTGCGACAGGGTCGCGCCGGGCCCAAGGCGATCAGCTGGGCCCAGTATGGGATAACGGCATCAAGGTGGGCGATGTGGTCTACTCCCAGGCCGGCCCCTTCGCGGCGTGGTCTGCCAAGGTGCGCGAAAAGCTCAGCGTGCCGGGCGCGCGGGTATCGCGGCCGGTTCTCGCGAGCGACGGGCGCCATACCGCGGCCGGGTGGAAGGCGACGCAGTTCCTTCCCGGCGAGGTCACCGGGCGTATCGATGAAGCGGCGCAGACGGCCTTGCGCTTGGACGATGCCATGGCTAATGCGCCAGTACCTCCGGGTACGCACCGCGATGATGCCTTTGCCCGCGCGGAGCGCACCGCCTGGGCGGAGACGGGGGAGGCCTACGATAAGGCCGCGCTTGCCGATGTCCCCTTGGTTACCGCCCATACCGCGCTGCTGACCACCACGGTCTTTTATGGCGCGCACCCACCGGGAATCGTGGATCTCGTGCCGAGCCAATCCGCGCGCCCCGCCGGGTGGAGCGCTGCGCTCGTGATCGTGGATGGGTTGATCGCGCAAGTGGTAGATGATGATATCTGCCAGCGGTTTGGTCACGTGCCGGGTATGCAGGAGCTTTTGCTGCGGGCTGTGTCCTACCGCCGGCATATCAATGATTTGAATCCGCGGTCACGCTCGAATGTGCGTTCTAATATTGAGCGGGTGGAACAGTTTCTTGTGTCTAGGGCATCTGCGATACTGGGGCGGTGACTTACAATCCCCATTCCACCGCCCGCGCGGGAGTGGTCCTACCGCCGTCGCCAGAGGTACGACTCATCGCCCGCACCCCGTCCGCACACGCTCGTTCCTGGCCCGTTGAGCTGCCGGAAACCGGTACCTGGAAGGTAACCGGCACCGCCGGAACCGGCGTATCCAGTTTTCTTATCGATACCGTCATTCATGCCCTCGACCGCGCCCAGGAGACGGGGGCAGATCCCTCCGGCATCCTCGTTGTTGCCGCCTCCAAGGAATCCGGCGCCCGCCTGCGCCGTGAGCTTTCGGAACGCCTCGAAGATTATGCGGCACAATCCTCTATGGTCCGCTCCATCCACTCCTTGGCCTTTGCCCTTCTGCGCAGTGCAAGCGACGAGGAATTGCGCCTTATTACCGGCGCGGAACAAGATGCCGTTATCCGGGAATTGCTCGAAGGCCACGCTGAATCCGGCCACGGCGACTGGCCAGAGGAAGTCCGCCCCGCCCTAGAGTATGTAGGCTTTGCCCGCCAATTGCGCGATTTTCTTTTGCGCTCCATTGAACGAGGACTTAGCCCCGCGGATTTAGAGAGCCTCGGAGCTAAGTACGGCCGCGGTATGTGGAGTGCTGCCGGTACGTTCCTGCGCGAATACGAACGCGTCCAAGCCCTATCCGGGGCGCATTCTTATTCCGCGGCCGAGTTAGTTAACCAGGTCTTGCTGCGCCCAGAACTTACGAGTTCGCACCCGTGGCACACCATCGTGGTCGATGATGCCCAGCTATTAGATCCCACCGCGGGCAAGCTCATCTCTCGCTTGGCCCCCGATGCACAATTGCTGGTCATCGGCGGTGATGCGGACCAATCCGTCTTTGCCTTCCGCGGTGCTAATTCGCAATTCCTTGAAGAATTTCCCGCGGAACACTCCGTGGAGCTTTCGCAGCCGCACCGCAACGGATCCCCGGCCTGCGTTTCCATCGTGGATTCTGAGGGCCGCCTGCGCGATGTGGTGGCCGATACCGTGCGCCGCCGCCATTTGGACGATGGCGTGCAGTGGCGCGATATCGCCGTCATCGTCCGCTCGACGGCGGATATAGGCCAGATGCGCCGCACCTTGCTGGCCGCCGGCGTACCCGTACACATCAGCCCGACCGACGTGATTTTGGCAGAACAACGCCTAGTATCTGCCATGCTCCTTGCCCTGCGCGCCTTGGAAGAAGACCTCAGCAATGTGGAGCTCGAGGACTTGCTTACCGGTCCAGTGGGAGGGGCGGATCCCGTCACCCTGCGCCGCCTGATTCGCGGTCTGCGCCGGTGGGCACCCGATACGCGCGGCATGGATAGCCTGCGCGAGCTCTTGCAGGGCGAGCTGCCGGACTTCAACGGGCAACTCACCGAACGCGAATTTTCCATCCTAGAGCGCGTGCGCGCAGTACTTTCCGCGGGCAGGCAGGCCGTGCAAGCCCAGGCTTCTGTGGAAGAAATCCTGTGGGAGGTATGGAGCGCTACCGAGCTGGATATGCGCCTGCAGGCATCCGCCTTGCGCGGCGGCGCCACCGGCTCGCAGGCGGATCGTGACCTCGATGCCATGATGGCGCTTTTTGATGCTGCCGGTGATTACTCCGAGCGCCGACCCGGCTCCTCGCTGCAGTCCTTTTTAACTCACATCACCGAACAAGAACTGCCCACCGGCGTGCGCGACCGCCGCACCGCCATCCCGCAGGCCGTAGAGATCATCACCGCCCACGGCGCCGTTGGCCGCGAATGGGATACCGTCATCGTCGCCGGAGCCCAAGAAGGCGCGTGGCCCTCGCTGGGGGAGACCGGATCCATTTTTGGCCAAGAAGATCTCATCGATCTCCTGGACCGCGATATTGAGCCCGATACCCCTGTTAGCCACATTGCCTCCCGTTTGGCAGAAGAGCGCCGGCTCTTCCACGTCGCCACCACGCGCCACCGGAGCCGGTTGCTCATCGCCGCGGTGGAAAACCCCAATGAGGATGCCTTTGCAGAACCTTCCCGCTTCATCGCGGAATTTACCGGGCGCGGGGTTGATGTGCCCGGGACTATGGCGCGCCGGGAAGCCAGCCGCGCCTTGCGCGCCACCCAATTTCCCCGCGAGCTGGGCTTGGATGTTCCCGAGCCGGCACCGGTGTCTCTGCGCGATGGGCTCGAGGTCGATCCCCTCGACGTGGCGGTGCTTTCCGTTCCTTCCTTTGTGGCGCAATTGCGCCGCGTGGTCACGAATCCAGATTCTGGCGAGGCGGAGCGGCGCCAAGCAGCCCGGCAGCTGGCGCGCTTAGCGCAGGCGGAAATCCCAGGCGCCCATCCAGACCAATGGTTCTCCGCGCGCTCTGTGGCATCGCATACGCAGCTGCGAGGCAGCAAGAGCCTGTCCCCGTCCCGGGTTGAAGCCCTACTGAATTGCCCACTCAAGGCGATTGTTGGCAACCTTGCCGAAGATCCCAGCGGCGCCGAGCACCTCTTACGCGGCGACCTGGCCCACCATTTCTTGGAGGCCATCGGCCGCGGCATGGATGCAGAAAAGGCCCGCCTGCTCGTCATGGAGGCCTATGAGCTCATCCTGGACGTTCCACAGTGGCAGCTGCAGACCAAGTTAAATGAATTTTCCCGCCTGCTAGAGCGCACGCAGCAATGGGCACAGCAATCCGAAGTCAAAAACGAACTCGTCGGGGTCGAAGTGCCCGTTTATGTCCAAGTTGCCCCTAATATCCGGGTAGGTGGATTCATGGACCGCTTGATGCAGGATGGAGATGGAAATTACCTGGTCGTGGACCTCAAGACCGGTAAATCTGTAGTGTCGGTGCCGGAGGCGGAAGAAAACCGCCAGCTAATGACCTATCAATTGGCCTTGTCCCGGGGCAGCTTCGACGGGCAGCGGGTTCGCGATGGCGAAGGGATGCCGCGCGCAGGCGGGGTGCTTGTCTTTGCCGGAAAAGATTCCAAAAAGATCACCACGCGCACACAAAGTCAGCTCACCGCGGAGGCACTTGAAGAATTTTCTGCACTACTGCCACCACTGGCGGCGGAACTGCGCGGACCGCAGCTTACCGCGCGCACCAATAAGGATTGCGATAAGTGCCCCATTCGTACCATCTGCCCGGTGCAGGAGGAAGGAAAGATGACCATCCATGCCTAAGCAGAATTTTTCCCCGGAAGAAATAGCCCAAGCACTGGGTAAAGATTATCCACCCACTAAGGAACAAGCCCACGTCATCGAGGGTCCTTTTGGCCCCAAGCTCGTGGTCGCCGGCGCGGGTGCCGGTAAGACGGAAACCATGGCCTCCCGCGTGGTCTATTTGGTGGCCAATGGCTACGTGCGCCCAGAAGAGGTGCTGGGGCTGACTTTTACGCGCAAGGCGGCTCAGCAACTAGAACAGCGCATTCGGCGCCAGCTCATTCAGCTGCGCGATTCTGGCCTCATCGCCCCTGGTAGCCCCGCCGCGGAGGCACTTACCAATATCGCACCCACCGTGGCCACCTATGACTCTTATGCCGGCGAGCTAGTGCGCGAATACGGTCTTTTGGTCCCAGTGGAGCCCTCGGCGCGAATCATTACGGAGGCAGAGCGCTTCGCCATTGCCTATGACGTGGTAAAAAACTACGGCGGGAAATTAACGGATACAAATAGCTTGGGAAACATTACAGAAACCCTGCTGAAGATGACCTCCAATATGGATAATTCCTTACAAGGTCCGGATGGTATCGCCGAGTTCGCGAGGGATTTCCGCGCCGATATAGACAACCTGGAAAAGGCGCCGAGTACGGAGGGCAAGTATTCCAAGAATCTGCAGGATTGGATTGATGTCCAGGATTGGCGCGTGCAGTACGTGCCTTTGCTCGAGGAACTCAAGCGCGCGCAGGCAAAACAGCAGGTCATCACCTTTGGCGAGCAGATGTCTGTAGCAGCGCGCCTCGCACAAGCGCACCCGGCCGTGGGCAAGCAACAGGCGCAGCGCTACCGCGTGGTCATGCTGGATGAATATCAAGATACGTCTTATGCCCAGCGCGTACTGCTGCGCAGCCTCTTTGGCGGGGAGCAGAAAGACATTTCCGTGACCGCCGTGGGCGATCCTATGCAGTCTATCTATGGCTGGCGCGGAGCTACCTCAGAAAACCTCACCGCGTTTGTGGAGGACTTCCCGCAGGCAGATGGCACCCCTGCTCCCAAGGATCAGCTCACTACCTCGTGGCGTAACCCGTCGGGTGCCTTGAAGCTGGCCAACTCGGTGGCGGCCGGGGTCTTTGCCGGCGGCCCGCGCCCCGTCGATGAACTGCGTGCGGCCCCGCACAAGGGCGAAGGCGAGATTGAGCTGGCCTATTTCGCCAGCGAGGACGAGGAACACGATTATATTGCCCAGAAATTAAAGCAGCAGTGGGATGCACGCGAAGGCGATGGCTTTAGCGCAGCGGTACTGGTGCGCACCAACCGGCAAACTACGGCCATTGCAGCAGCCTTGGATGCCGTTGATGTTCCCAATGAAATTAATGGCCTGGGTGGATTGCTGTGGCAACCGGAAATCCAGGACCTCGTAGCGCTGGCAACCATGCTGGTGCGGCCTGAAGACGCGCAAGCCGCCCTCCGCATTTTCGCCGGGCCCATTTGCGGGCTGGGCATGGGCGATATCCAAGTCCTTTCCGCACGGCAAAAGAATTTGGCGGGGGCGAAGCAAGAGCGCCTGCAGTGGGAAGAGGGCATGGATCCGGAGGAGTATCTGCGCGCCCAATTAGCGCAGCTTACGGCCGAGGGCCCAGATCAGACGGTGGGGCTTGCCGATGCCCTGGCAGACCTCGGCGAGCGCGATCGCTACACCCCGCAGGGCTTGGCGCGTATGGAAGAGGTATCTGCCAAGCTGCGCTACCTGCGCACCTACTCGCTGTCCAAGCCTTTAAGCGATCTCTTCGCAGATATCGAGGCTATCTTCAATATCCGTACCGAGGTACTCGCCCGCGGCAGCGCGGGAGGCGCCACCCACTTGGATAAATTTGCCGATATCGTCGCGGGATTCCACGGGGATTCCTTGTATGCGCTCATAGATTATTTAGAGCTCGCTCGCGAGCATGAAGATGGCCTCGAGCTTGGGGAGGTTCCTGCCTCTACGGATCGCGTACAAATCATGACCGTGCATAAGGCTAAGGGCTTGGAGTGGGAGCACGTCTATCTCGTGCACGCGGATTCTTCGAGTTATGGGGCACAAGCAGAGACCTTTTTATCCAAGATCGAGAAGGTACCCGGTGAAGATGACTATATCGAGGTATCACCGGATGCGGTCACTCGCTCCGAATTCGAAAAGGCCTGCAAGGCATTCTTGGATGATGACCGCGCGCTTAAAGCGGAGGAGGCAGCTCGTCTCTTTTATGTGGCCTTAACCAGAACCGAGTCCACGTTGACCGTTACCGGCTCTGGTACGAATAACAAGCCGGGCAGGGGCAAGAAGGTCCCGTATGAGTACCTTGAAAGGCTAAAAGAATCCTTCCCCCAGTACGTAGTGGAGTGGACGGTGCCCGAAGAGCCGGTAGAAACCTCGGCTAATGCGGCAGAAAGCGGGCTCTTCCCGGCCCTCAAAGCCGATCCGGATTCCCTGGCCGGCGCGGATGCGGTGCTAGCCGCCATGGAGGACCTTCCTGAGCTGAGCCACGGCGAGACCTTCGAGTTGTGGGAACAGGATGCGGGTGCGCTCATTGAGGAATACAAGTCCCTGCAGCAACCGGTAGTGGATGTGGAACTTCCCAGCGAGCTGACCGCTTCTGACATGGTGGCCCTGGGCAGCGATCCGCTGCAGTTTGCGCGCCGGCAACGCCGCCCGGTGCCGTTTAAGCCCAATTCTTATGCCAAGCGGGGCACCGCCTTCCACGCATGGCTGGAAGAGCGTTTTGGCAGCCCAGCGCTGCTAGGGGAAGAGGAATTGCCGGGCATCGATGAGCCGGAGGACTTCGACCTAGAAGAGCTGAAGGAATCCTTCCTGAAATCCGAATGGGCGGAGCGCCAGCCGGACTTTGTGGAGGCGCCGTTTGAAATCACCATCGGCAGCGCTGTGGTGCGCGGGCGAATGGATGCCGTCTTCCGCTTGGCAGATGGCACGTGGATGGTGGTGGACTGGAAGACTGGCCGGCCACCGAAGGGGGCGGCTATGGAAGCGGCGAAGATCCAGTTGGCGGTCTATGCCGAAGCCTGGCGGCGCATCCACGGCGGCGATAAAATCCGCGCCGCTTTCCATTACGTTCACGATGGTTATACTTTTGAGCCAGATACTTTAGCCCAAGGTGAGGAGCTGCGTAGCCTGCTTGAATCGTCAGTAGCAGGCCACTAGGGCTAAGGTATGGGGACGGAATGCGGACGATGAATGGATAGTTGCGTCCCCGTATAACCGGCGGAATGAAAAATCGATCCAGAAAAGAAGGCTGGGCCAGTGGCCAGAAAACGTGCGAAGGTGTTCAAAGGGCGTATTAAACAGCGCTTTTTGCCCCAAGTCGAGTTGTCCTCGCAACCTGATCACGCGCTCCTTGATGTCATCACTGTGCCCAAGGATCAAAATGCCAGCCCGTGGCGCCAGTTGGCCAAACGCGCGCTGTGGGCATTTGGCATACTCATCTTCGTCACCGTCGTGGTGTACTTGGACGGCGAGGGCTATAGCGAGGACATGTCGCTTTTGGATTCCTCCTACTATGCCGCCGTCACGCTGACCACAGTGGGGTATGGCGATATCGTTCCCGTTACGGAGCAATCGCGGTTTATTAACCTCGTACTTATCACCCCGGCCCGCCTCGTCTTCCTTGTGCTGTTGGTTGGTGCGACGCTCTCCGTGCTGACGGACAAGGCCCGCCGCACCTTTGAAATCCAGAACTGGAGAAAACAATTGCGTAACCACACCGTCGTTATTGGCTATGGAACGAAGGGCGCCGGGGCAGTCGCCGCGCTCTTGGCAGATGACGTACCCACCTCCCAGATCGTGGTCATCGATAATAACCGCGCGTCGCTGGCGCATGCGGAGCACCACGGCCTGGTCACCATCTTTGGTTCGGGAACCAAGCAGGACGTGCTTAAGGTGGCCGGGGTGGAGCACGCGAGCTCCATAGTGGTCACCCCGTCCTCGGACGATACCGCGGTGCTGTGCTGCCTATCGGTGCGCGAGCTTGCCCCCAAGGCCAAGATTGTGGCCTCGGTGCGCGAGTCCGAAAACCGCCACCTTCTGCGCCAATCTGGTGCCGATTCCGTGGTGACGTCCGCAGAGACCGCCGGCCGCCTGCTGGGGCTTGCCACCGTGACCCCCACCGTGGTGGAAATGATGGAAGACCTGCTTTCTCCTAATGAGGGCTTTTCGGTATCTGAGCGCGCCGTGCGCGAGTTCGAGGTCGGGTCCAACCCGCGCCACCTGGCGGATATCGTGCTCGCGGTGCTGCGCAATAACGAACTCCACCGCGTCGATACTGCTGATGCCTCCGCACTGAAACCGGGCGACCGCCTGCTGTATATCAAGCACGATCTGGAACAACCCGTGGAAGTGCAAGATGATGACGAGGAGGATTAATTGTATTTGCCCGTAACGCACACGGGACTAGTGCCCGCCACCGCGAGTGGGGACGCGGCGTTGGTGGAGGAATTGCCGGAAGGTGTGGGAACTCCGGAGATGGTGGACATCGGCACGCTGCACGTTTTTGCCTGCCCGGAAGCAATTGCACGGGGGATAGGGCAGCTGCAACCTGCGACCTTTTTCGCCGATAATTCCCTTATCATGCAGGCGATTGCCTTGATCCGCAACAGGTTGGAGCAACGCTTCGATCCACGCACAGGCCAACCGTTGGACTATCCAACGCCGGGTATCGTTGGCCGCGATCCGCAGGATTCGCGCCGCATGGTATTCCCGCGCTTGGACCCCGCGGTCATTGGCCTTATTGAGCTCAAGGGCGAGGAGAAGATTTTGCTGGCGCGCAATCGCGGGCGCAATAACTTCTTTTCTTTGATTGCTGGATACGTGGAGCCGGGCGAGACCATTGAGGACGCCTTTGCCCGCGAAACCATGGAGGAAACTGGGCGGCGCATTGAGAATCTTCGTTACTGGGGATCCCAGCCGTGGCCGCCGAGTGGCTCGCTTATGCTGGGCTTTCACGCAGAGACATCGGATGTCCAGGCCACCTGCCATACTGATGGGGAACTGGAAGAAATTCGTTGGGTGACCCGCGCCGAGCTGCCTAAGCTTCCGCTGGCCACCGCGGGTTCTATCGCACACACGATGATTATGGAGTGGTATCACGGTGAGTAAGCCGGATTTGTCCCTGCTGGATGAGGATCAGCGCCGCGCGGCCACCGCCCCGCGCGGACCGGTGTGCATTTTGGCGGGCGCGGGCACCGGTAAGACCCGCACCATTACCTATCGCATCGCCAACATGGTGGATCAAGGGTTCGTAAACCCCCAGCGAGTTTTGGCCGTGACCTTTACCGCGCGTGCGGCGGGAGAAATGCGGGATCGCCTGCGCATGATGGGTGTTGCTGGCGTGCAGGCCCAAACCTTTCACGCGGCCGCGCGGCGGCAGCTGAAGTATTTCTGGCCGCAGGTCGCAGGCGATCTGCCATGGACGCTTTTGGATAATAAATTCCCGTTGGTAGCCCGCGCGGTGCGCTCGGTGGGGCTGGATAATTCCAAAGACATGATCCGTGACGTGCTGGCGGAAATCGAATGGGCGAAATCCGCACTGGTCAGCGCGGAGGACTATGAGAGCGTCATCGCGGAAACGGATCGCACCGCCCCGGCTGATGCCGCCAAGGTGGCCGAGGCCTTCCGGCGTTACGAAAAGGCCAAAGCCACGCCGGATATGATGCATCTGGACTTCGATGACCTGCTCATGCATATCGCCGGTGCCATCGAAAACGTCCCAGCCATTGCGGAGACCTTCCGTGAGCAATACCGCACCTTCGTCGTTGACGAGTACCAGGACGTCACGCCCCTGCAGCAGCGCGTGCTGAACGCCTGGCTGGGTGATCGCGATGATCTCACCGTGGTGGGCGATGCCAATCAGACCATCTATTCTTTTAATGGCGCATCTCCGGAGTACCTGCTGAATTTTTCGCGCAGCTATCCGGACGGGACCATCGTCAAGCTGCAGCGCGACTATCGTTCCACGCCGCAGGTAACGGATTTGGCGAACCGGGTCATCGGCAAGGCTACGGGGCGCGCGGCGGGCACCCGCTTGGAGCTGCAGGGCATGCGCGAGCCCGGGCCGGAGCCGACGTTCAAGGCCTACGAGTCCGAGGAAAATGAGGCGCAGGAGGTGGCTGGGCAGGTGCTGACACTGCTCAATCAGGGTGTGCCGGCTTCAGAAATTGCCATCTTGTACCGCATTAACGCCCAGTCGGAACAGTTCGAGCAGGCGCTTGCCGATGCCGGAGTGGTCTACCAAGTCCGCGGCGGTGAAGGTTTCTTCCGCCGCCCGGAGATTCTGGAGGCCATTCGCGTGCTCATCGCCGCCACGCGCCGCGATGATTTGCCGGAGGACCCCGTGGCGATTGCGCGGGCCGCCTTCGTGGAGCTTGGGCTCAGTGCCACCGAACCGCAGGGCGCGCAGGCCCGCGAGCGCTGGCAATCGCTGAACGCGCTGGTGGGGTTGATCGAGAAGATCGTGGAATCCACCCCGGGCATCGATCTCAATGGGGTGCTGGGTGAGCTGCGGCGCCGCTCCACCGATAAGCAAGCCCCCGCCATGGAGGGCGTGACCCTCGCTACGGTGCACGCGGCGAAGGGCTTGGAATGGGACGCCGTCTTCCTCGTCGGGCTGAGCGAAAAACTCATGCCCATCAACCACGCCATTAAGGCGGGCGATGAGCAGATTGAGGAAGAACGCCGCCTGTTTTATGTAGGCATTACCCGCGCCCGCGAGCACCTGGCCCTGTCGTGGGCATTGGCGAAGACCGCCGGTTCGCGAGCCTCCCGGGAACGCACCCGCTTTCTCGACGGCATCGCGCCCGGCGTGGAATCTTCTGCAGGGAGTGGCCGCTCCCGCCGCCCGAAGCGCTGCCGCGTATGCAGCGGGGTTTTAGAGACCCCGGCGGAAAAGGTCATTGGCCGGCATGAAGACTGTGAGGGCAATGGCGATGACGAGGTCTTTTCCGCCCTGCGCTCGTGGCGCGCGCAGGTGGCCCGTGAGGAAAAGGTTCCGGCCTATGTCATCTTTACGGATGCCACGCTGCAAGCCATCTCGGAAGAGCTGCCGGCAGATGAGGCGGAGCTGCTGTCCATTTCCGGAATAGGGCCCAATAAGTTGGAGCGCTACGGCGAGCAAATCCTGGAGGTCATTAGCTCTGTGCGGCTGTAGCCAGGTTGACCTTGCCGCCGAAGCACACCGGGCATCGCGGATGGGCGATGGCCGTGCGTTGCTGGTGGCGGCCGTAGACGTCTACCTCCCATTGCTGCCCCGGTCGTGGGAAGGCCGTGGGCGCGCCTGGTGGTAAGGGGCGCTTGCTTAAGCGGCGAATCACCACCTGTGCTTGGGTCGCTACGGCATCGATGACTAGTTTTTCTGGCTGCCTGCGCACGCTGGTGAGCTGGGAAGCAATGGTGCTCCACTGCGGATCCGCATCCACGCGAAATAAGTGAACGCACAGCGGGCAGGGGCCTTGCCCTTCTACGCGCAGGGGCCCGATGATGCCGCGGTTATCTAGTAAGGAAATCGGCAACCAGGTCGTCTGGGTGCCGGCAAGCGCATTGGCGCAATCGATGGGGCAGTGGAGCTGGTCGATGCCAAGTACCGTAAAAAGCCCATCGAGGTCGTGGGTATAGGAAAAGATATTGTCTTCATCAAGGGGGATGCGCACCGTGTATCCATCTGCCGTCAAGCGGGTGCGCAGCTCCACAGCGAGCGGGGATTCACCCAGCATGATGATGGTTTCAGGCTTCTTGGGATGCGGTGGCTGCGGCCAGAGGATGCCATAGGCTAGGGCATCATCGATAAGGCTACTGGCGGCAGCGCTATCCAAGCCGGCCGCTTCCAACCGCGCCGCCAAGTCGGAAGAGTCGACCGGCTGATGGGCGGTGGCTAAAGCGCGCGCTATACCCGGCGCATTGCCCGTTTCCGCCACCGCCACCCGGGTGGCATCCATTCCGAATTGCACCACGGAATCCTCGCGGCAAAATACGCCGCACCCTGGCGCCAATGTCACAAGTTGAGTCGTGCCTTGTGAGGCAGTCATTGCTTCCCCCGAATCCCCTCGAGCACCCCGAATACGGCAAAGCGCCGCATGTGCGTCCATTGCACCACAGGTACAATGGCCTGTCATGTCGAGCACGCAACCACCAGGAAGTAACCACCCTGAGGTCAAGGTTATCCGTTCTGCGCGGCGGCGAAAGTCGGTGCAGGCGCGCATGGTGGCCGGGGTATTGGAAGTGCGCATTCCTGCCTGGATGTCCGCCCGTGAGGAAAACGAGGCGGTACAGGACATGCTCGCGCGCTTAGAAAAGAAGACCGGTGGTGCGGCGAAGACCGATGCGGCGCTCCTTCAGCGCGCCGAACAGCTCAACGCACAGTACCTGGAAGGGCGAGCCTGGATTGGGTCCATCCGGTGGGTGAGCAATCAAAATACGCGGTGGGGTAGTTGTACTACCTCCACCGCGGATATCCGGCTGAGCAACCGGCTACAGCAGGTGCCGGATTATGTGTTGGATTCGGTCATCATCCATGAGTTGACCCATACCTTCATCCCGCGCCATGGGCGCGAATTCTGGCAGTGGGCCGATAGAGCACCCCACGCCGAGCGGGCCAAGGGCTACCTCGAGGCCTACCAGCGCTGGGGCGGTTAACGCGAGCTACTTATCCTCGCTGCCGTTGTCCTTATCGGTGCTCTCGTCGCTGTCGTCACCGTCGTCGCTGCCCTTGGAATCCTGGTCCTCTGCAGAATCCTTGTCCTCTTCGGACTTGTTTTCGGAGTCCTCGCCGTTTTTGAGCATCTCCTCGAGCTTTGCAAATTCTTCCTCGAAGCCCTCATCCGGCTCGTCATCCAAGAGGGAATCGATGAAGGCGGCCGGGTTATCGAGGTGCTCTGCGGTGGGCAGGAAGTCTGGGTGGTCCCAGGCCTTATCGCGCTTCTCTGCACCCACGGCAACGGTGGCGCGGCGCCACAGCTCGGCGGCCTCGGTCACCTTGGGGGCGTTGAGCTCGATGCCCACGACCTTGCTGAAAGCCTGCTCGGCAGACCCGCCGGTGCTGCGGCGGTGCGCCCAGGCCTCAGTGAGCTTGGCGGTAGAGGGGATGCGATCGCCCAAGGCCTCGCTTACGACGTGCTCGGCCCAGCCCTCAACCAAGGCCAGCAGGGTTTCTAGCCTTGATGCGGCAGCGGTGTTCTTGGAGGTAATGCGCGGGGAGAGGTCCATTCCCTGCAGCTTGCTCATTGCCTCTTGAATGGCCTGCGGATCGCCGGATTCTAGGTTGAGCTCGCGGGCAAGCTCTTCAATGTGGGAGGTATCAATGACCAAACCGATGGCGTATTCCTCCACGGAGGACACGATGCGCTCTACCAGCCACGGCACGTGCTTGAATAGGCGCTGGCGGGCGGCCTCCCGCGCGGCGATGTAGACCAATACCTCCTGGCCAGGAACGTTGAGCTCGCGCGCGACCTTCTGAATGGTATGCGGCAAAAGCGCCACCGTATTGGCTGGGGCGATGGGCAGACCGAAATCGGAGCCAGTTAGTGCCTGGGTGGCCAGATCGCCCAAGGCGTGGCCTAGCTGCATACCGAAATTCATGCTGGACATTTGGCCCATCATCTTGGTCATTGGGCCCATCATTTCGCGGGCCTCTTCCGGCATGGACTCCAGCTGGGCATCGTTCATGTGCTGGGCCACCGGGGTGACCATGCGCTCCCAAGCAGGCATGGTTTCTTCCAGCCACTGCTTGGAATCCCATGCCTGCGTGGCGCCGGAAGCGGTGGGGAGAATGGAGGCATCGTCAAGCCACAGCTCCGCCAAGCGCACCGATTCCTCTACTGCCTTGGAATCTTCCGCGCTGATGCTCTTTGACTTGGGGATCTGCTGCAGGGCGATGCGCTTGGCCATGTCGTAATTGACCGGCCCGGAGTTCTGGGGCGAGTTCATGGACGAACCCATGCCGGATAGCATCTGACCGAACTGGTTCAGCATGTCTCCGAGGCCGCCACCGTTACCGCCGCCGAATGCGCCGAACGGGTTCTGGTCACGACGGCCGTCATTATCGTCGTCATCGTTATTTGGGAAAGAAAAACCGAATCCGTTGCTCATGCGCTCCAATCTACCGGCACCGTGCGGAAAGTTTCCATGATCACAGCAACGCTGACAGCGAACAGTACGCCAAAGGTTGTAGGCTATTGCTTCGTGAATTCTCCTGCTAGCCGTCGCGTCCGCACCATCGCCTGGGGTGCCATCCCCGTTGTGCTTACCGGTGCGTTGGTATCGCTTGACCATATCCCGGGCACCGATGTCTCGCTGACCGTTCCTTATGCCGCCGAAGGCCCTGGCCCTACCGTGGATACGCTGGGCGAGGTTGATGGCACCCAAGTCGTTGATGTGCAGGCGCCAAAGACCTATGAGCCCAGTGGGCACCTCAATATGACCACCGTGTCCGTGCGCACCAATATGACCTTGGCGCAGGCGCTGGGGCGCTGGGCGCTTACCGATGACACTTTGGTGCCCATCGATACCGTCATTCCGCAGAATATGACCGATGAAGAGGTCCAAGAATCCAATAAGCAGGCCTTTACCCAATCTGAATCCGCAGCAACCATTGCGGCGATGGACTATTTGCACCTGCCGGTCAAAATCACCGTGGCCGAGGTCATCGAGGACGGCGCCGCCGCGGAACACCTTAAAAAGGACGATGTCATCACCGCCGTCGATGGCACCGAGGTCACCGAGCCGAGCGAGGTCCAAGACATTATCAAGGACAAAAGCCCTGGCGATAAGGTAAAAATCAGCGTCACTCGCGGGGACAAAGACCTCAGCGAAGAAATTGAATTGGGCGAAAACCCGCACGATAAGGGCAAGGCGCTGCTGGGAATCGCCATGCTATCGCAGCCCAAGGACGATATTTCGGTGAACTATAACCTGCAGGATATCGGCGGGCCGTCAGCGGGCATGATGTTTACCCTGGCGGTCATCGACAAGCTCAGTGATGAAGACTTAACCGGCGGTACCTTCGTGGCCGGCACCGGGACCATTCAGGCCGATAGCAAGGTCGGGCCGATTGGTGGCATCGAGCATAAAATCGCCGCCGCGCACGATGCTGGCGCCGAGCTCTTCTTGGCGCCCAAGGACAACTGTTCTGCAGCGGCCGGCAGCGACCACGGCGATATGACCATTGCGCAGGTAGAAAACCTCGACGATGCCGTGGCGGCTATGAAGGACTTTGCAGCGGGCAAAGACGTCAAGGAATGCAGCTAATAAAAGCTAATAAGGCCGAGGCCTAGTCCTTTACTAGGCCCAATTCCTTGATCTTTTCCTCCGGGTCCACTTGGTCAGAAGAAATCATCTGTTGCATGACCAAGCCTTCCTTATTATCCACCACGGTGATAACCGCGGTGGTGCCCAACGTAGACCAGCCGACGACGCGATCGCCATCGTCCTCGATGGCATGGGAGCTGCGCAACTCCGTAAGGACTTGGGTGGTCTGGGAGGCCTTGGAGTGGGACTTAAAGAATTGGAATTGCCCCACCTTAGGGCCGGAGCAATTGTAGGAAGAATCCCCGCCGGTGGAATCGCAGCGCTCAAACTGGGCGAATAGGTCCTTGGGCGCCAGCGACTTATAAACGTCATAGACCTTGGCCACCGACTTATCCAGCTCACTGCTAGCGCTCGGCTCGCGGGTGGTGCTTTCTTCGGAAGCCTCGTCCTCATCCTTGGCTGCTGATTCTGACTCCGTAGAGGATTCGGTGCTCGATGCCGCGGACTCCTCGTCGTTCTCAGAGGCTGTGGTGGTGGCCGCAGAGGTGGTCTCTACGGGGGCATCGTCAGGCGCATCGGCACCGGAGGAACAACTTGCCGCAGCCACGCTGAGCCCTAGTAGCGCCGCCGCGGTAGCGGTACGGGCAGAAGAACGGCGGGAGAAGGAAAGGCGTCGCACTGTATAGAACTCCTTGGTTGCGGGCTTAATTGCCACTTAGTCTAGTTCATCCGGATCCTGGTTGAGGCCATAGCGCAAAGCGGCGATCACGCCAGGGGCCACCTGCGGGCCGCCGCGGAGCTGAATATCGTCCTCAGCAAAGGGACCTGCTGCCTCTAGCTCTTCTTCGGTGGGCCGCAGCTGCAGCAAGGTGGTCTCAATTCCTTCCTCGCGCAGGGCACCCGAATACAGGCGCGCCGGGCGAGGGGAGGGGTCCTCGCTGGAGGTATCCCGGAATTTGATCTCCTGGGCCAAGATGGCGCCTGCGACCTCGCGCGGCCAGGCCAAGCGGGAGACGTAATCAGCCAATTCCTCGGAGCCTGGCTCGATGTTTTCCGGGACGTTGTCTTGCACGATAAGGGTCAGCGGGGACGCGGTTTCCTCATCCATGGCCGCTAGCTGGTCCGCCACTAGGTGGGTGGGAACAAGCGCGAAGATGGTGGGGCGGGCGTCCCAACCTTCAGCGTGGACGAAATCCACGGCCTCCGTCATAGCGCGGTTTAAAGCTGGCTGTGATAATTCGGGGGAACTCATAGGCATCCTTATTCGTTATCTGGGTATTGATTCCTTAAACTGGGAAAAGTCTACATGTTTAATATTCGCACTATTTGATTGGAGCTGGCGTTGTCCCTAGGGTCATCCACACCAGCCGCCCCATTGAAGCGGCCTCCTAAGGTCGCGGCAATTATTGCGGCCATCATTGCCGTCCTCTTATTCTTCGGCCCCATGCTCGTGGGCATGTACACGGATTGGAGGTGGTTTGGCTCCATTGATTACCGCAGCGTTTTCACCACTGCGATTATTGCGCGCATAGTCCTCTTTATCATCTTCGGACTCGTTGCAGCCGCAGTGGTGTGGGCAGCCGGGTTCTTTGCTTGGCGCGGACGCCCTGATTCCCTGGATGTGGGGGATCTGAATTCGCCGGTCTATCAGTACCGCCAGTCCATTGAGAAATCCATGGGCGTGCTTTTCAAGGTCATCCCGGCCATCGTGGGTATCATCGCAGGCTTTATTGGCCAATCCCACTGGCGCGATGTGATGCTATTCCTCAACGGCCAGGACTTTGGCGTGCAGGACCCCCAATTCCACCACGACTTGGGCTTTTATGCCTTCAGCCTGCCCGTGCTGCAGATTGTGGTCAGCACCTTGTCCATCCTGCTCGTGCTCGCCTTCCTCATTGCTCTGTTCGGCCACTACATCTTGGGTGGAATCCGCATTGGCAATAAGGCTGCGGGAGTGCGCGGCTCTATCTCCCGCTCGGCGCGCCTGCAGCTGGCCATTACAGCCGGGCTGTGGATGGTGGCCCAGGTCGCCGGCTACTGGCTGGAGCGCTACGGGCTGCTGTATTCCGAGCACGACCTGTTTACCGGTGGTTCCTACACGGATATCCACGCCTACCTGCCCGCCAAGATCATCTTGATGATTATCGGCGTCTTCGTCGCCATTGCGCTCTTTATGGCCATCGTCATTAAGGACCTGCGCATTCCTGGCCTCGCCGTCGTGCTCATGCTCGCGTCCTCCCTGATCATCGGCCAGGCATGGCCGCTGCTGATGGAGCGTTTCTCGGTCCAGCCAAACCGCCAGGCCAAGGAAAACGAGTCCATCGCCCGCAATATCGAGGCCACGCGGTATGCCTATGGGCTTACCGATGACCACGTGGACTACAAGGAAAACTGGGGCGGCGATGACGTATCGGATGACAAGGTTGCCTCCGATAACGCCACCATCAATAACCTGCGCCTGCTGGATCCAGAGATTTTGTCGCCGACGTTTACCCAGATGCAGCAGCTGAAGAACTTCTACGGATTCCCAGAAACGCTGTCTATGGACCGCTACGAAATCGACGGCAAGATGCGCGACTTCGTCGTTGCGGCCCGCGAGCTGGACCCGAACGAGCTGCGCGAAAACCAGTCCGACTGGATTAACCGCCACACCGTATATACCCACGGCAATGGCTTCGTAGCCGCGCAGGCTAATACCGTCGATGAGGTTGCCCGCGATGCCGGTTCCGCCCGCGGTGGTTACCCCATCTTCACCGTTTCTGACTTGCAGACCCAGGCCGGCGAGTCTGAGGGCGAGGGCGAGACCCAAGACGCTGAGAAGTCCTTGGGCATCAAGGTAGACCAGCCCCGCATTTACTACGGCCCGGTCATCGCAGGCGCTGCTGATAACTTGGACTACGCCATTACCGGTACCACCGGCGAGAATCCAGTGGAGTACGACACCGATAGCACCAACTACACCTATGACGGTGACGGTGGCGTTGAGATTGGCAATCTCTTTGACCGCACCATGTATGCCGCTAAGTACCGCGAGCTGAACTTCCTGCTTTCGGATCGCGTGGGCAGCGAATCCAAGCTGCTCTATGACCGCGACCCCCGCGAGCGCGTGGAGAAGGTGGCCCCATGGTTGACCACCGATTCCGCTACCTACCCGGCCGTTATTGACGGCCACCTGAAGTGGATCGTTGATGGCTACACCACCCTGGACTCCCTGCCATACTCGCAGCGCGCTTCGCTTTCCGATGCCACCCAGGACGCCCTCAACCCCGATGGCACCACCCAGCGCTTGGTTAATGACCAGGTGGGCTATATCCGCAACTCCGTGAAGGCGACCGTGGATGCCTATGACGGCAGCGTGGACCTCTACGAGTTTGACAAGGAAGACCCCGTGCTCAAGGCATGGGAAGGTGTCTTCCCGGATGTGGTGAAGCCGGAATCGGAGATCTCCGATGAGCTGCGCGAGCACTTCCGCTACCCGGAGGATATGTTCAAGGTGCAGCGTGACCTCTTGGCCCGCTACCACGTTGATGATCCGAACGTCTTCTTCAATAACGACGCCTTCTGGTCCGTACCGAATGACCCGACCGCTGAGGAATCCCGCGACCTGAACCAGCCGCCGTACTACGTGATGGCTGCTGATCCAGAGACCGGCGAGCCGAGCTTCCAGCTGACTACCTCGTACCGTGGCTTGAACCGTGAGTTCCTGTCCGCACACATGGCGGTATCTTCTGATCCGGATACCTACGGCGATATCACCGTGCGCGTACTGCCAACCAATACGCAGACCCAGGGTCCGAAGCAGGCGCAGGACGCCATGATGTCTTCTGACCAGGTTGCCCGCGACCGCACCCTGTGGGAGGGCACCAACGACCTGCACAACGGTAACCTGCTGGCCTTGCCGGTCGGTGGCGGCGAGATTCTCTACCTCGAACCGATTTACTCGCAGCGCAAGGATCAGGCCTCCGCCTTCCCGAAGCTGCTGCGCGTGCTCGTGTCCTACAAGGGCCGCGTGGGCTACGCACCGACTATCGGTGATGCCCTTGAGCAGGTGGGAATCGACGCTAAGTCCGCCCAGGACATCGAAGAGATTGAGGGCGATTCCGGCGACGACGATGCCGACAAAGACAGCTCTTCTGCGGATAAGAAGGACGAGAAGAAGGAGTCTTCTGAGGAATCGACTCCGGCTTCGGCCCCTCGCTCCTCCGATGAAGCAGGCGCTATCGATGACATCAACAAGGCTCTGAAGGGCCTAGAGGATGCCCGCGACGGTTCCTTCGAAGAGTACGGCCGCGCCCTAGATGAGTTGGATAAGGCCGTCGAGTCCTACCAGAAGTCCGAAGGCTAAAACCTCCAACTTCTTACACTCGAAACTCAGGAAATAAGGCACCTACCCAGGGGATTTGGGTAGGTGCCTTCCTGTCTGTATAGTTACAGAAGTCGCCGGGACAGAGCGAATACGTTAAGTATTACTGCACTGTTCAAGCGCAGATGATGGAAGTCATCTCGACGCGGGGTGGAGCAGCTCGGTAGCTCGCTGGGCTCATAACCCAGAGGTCGTAGGTTCGAATCCTGCCCCCGCTACCAACTTCCGAGCCCTGACCAGATTAATTTCTGGCCAGGGCCTTTATTTATGCCTTGTGGAGCTGAATGCGGGTTAAGTAGCAAAAGGGGATGCGGACATTTTTTAGGACTATTCAGAGTAGCAGCTTGCGTCGGCGTTGATTGATGCTTAATCCGCCGAACT